>JAYVTD010000265.1:0-7877 GCA_043774765.1 Rhizobacter sp.
GACTGGCCTGATTCAGAAAGGCGCCGCCGTCCATGTCCCAGCGGCCGCGCCAGGGCGCGTCGTCGTAGTAGCTCTGCGGCCGGGTCCAGAAGACGTTGACCGTGACCATGTGAACCCGACCAAAACGGCCCTGGTCGACCGCCGCCTTGAGCAACTGCATGGTGGCGTTGAGGCGGTTTTGCTTGACCACAAACAGCTTCACGCCAGCGTCGCGGCAAGCACGCACCATGGCCATGCCGTCGTCCCACTTGGTGGCCATGGGCTTTTCGCTCAGCACATGGCGGCCGGTGGCCGCCACGCGCATGGCCTGCAAGGGGTGCAGTCCGCTGGGCGTGGCCAGGGTCACGATGTCGGCGTCACTGCCGGCCAGCAGGGCGTCCAGCGAAGCAAAACCTGGGGCGCCGGTGGTGGCCATGGCGGCTTGCAGGGCCTCTTGCCGGTTGTCGCAAACGGCGACCAGCTGCGCGCGCTCCCGGTGCTGATGCAAGGCCTGGATGTGGTTGGCTGAGATGCGACCGCAACCGACCAGGGCAAACCGGACAGGCCGGTGTGTGATGGGCAGGCTCATGGCTCGGGTGGCAGAGGTGGCGGGCGGGTGGCGGGCGGGTGGCGGGCGGAAAGGCTGGCAAGTGGCCCTGCGCAGCGCTGGCGACTGTGGGATTCATGCAGCAGGCAATTCTACGGCTGCGCCTAAAATTCAAGCCGAAACAACAGGTTGAAGATGAGCGACACCACTCCCCCCAGCAGCGCCAGCAACCACCCGGTCAGCGCACCCAGTGAAAACTCCCTGATCACCGAACGGCGTGAAAAGCTGCAGGTGCTGCGCACGCAGGGCATCGCCTTCCCCAACGACTTCAAACCCAAACACCACGCGGCCGACCTGCACCACCAGCACGGCCAGGTCGACAACGCCGAACTGGAGCCGCAAGCCATCACCGTCGCGGTGGCCGGCCGCTTGATGCTCAAGCGGGTGATGGGAAAAGCCTGCTTTGGCACGCTGCAGGACGCCACCGGCCGCATTCAGCTCTACATCACCCAGGACGCGGTCGGGCCCGAAGCACTGTCGGCCTTCAAGCACGGCGACCTGGGCGACATCCTGGGCTGCGAGGGCACGTTGTTTCGCACCAAGACCGGCGAACTCTCGGTCAGGGCCACCCGTGTGCGGCTGCTGACCAAAAGCCTGCGGCCTTTGCCCGACAAGTTCCATGGTTTGACCGACCAGGAGCAGAAGTACCGCCAGCGCTATGTCGACCTGATCACCGACGAAGCCGCGCGTGCGCGCTTCGTGGCCCGCAGCAAGGCCGTCAGCTCGATTCGCAACTTCATGGTCGAGCACGGCTTCCTGGAGGTTGAAACGCCGATGCTCCACCCGATCCCGGGTGGCGCCAACGCCAAGCCCTTTGTGACCCACCACAACGCGCTGGACCAGCAGATGTTCCTGCGCATCGCGCCCGAGCTTTACCTGAAGCGGCTGCTGGTGGGCGGCTTTGAGCGGGTGTTCGAGATCAACCGCAGCTTCCGCAACGAAGGCATCTCGGTTCGGCACAACCCCGAGTTCACAATGATGGAGTTCTACGCGGCCTACTGGAACCACCATGACCTGATGGACTTCACTGAAGCAGTGCTGCGCCACGCCGCGCGCCAGGCCACCGGCTCGGCCACGCTCAGCTACGGCGGCAGAGAAGTCGATCTGGACCGGCCGTTCACGCGGCTGACGGTGCGTGATTCGCTCGTCGCCCATGCCGGGCTGACGGCGGCCGAAGCGGTCGACGCGGTCGTGCTGCGCGCCGCGCTCAAGTCGCACGGCGAGGAGGCGCCAGCGCACTGGAAACTCGCCGAGCTGCAGTTCGGCCTGTTCGAAGCGGTGGTCGAAGAAAAATTGTGGGAGCCAACCTTCATCATCGACTATCCCGTCGAGGTGTCGCCGCTGGCGCGCGCATCCGACAGCGACCCGAGCGTCACCGAACGTTTCGAGCTTTTCATCACCGGCCGCGAATACGCCAACGGTTTTTCGGAGCTGAACGACGCTGAAGACCAGGCCGCACGTTTCCAGTCGCAGGTTGCCAACAAAGAAGCCGGCGACGAAGAAGCGATGTTCTATGACGCCGACTTCATTCGCGCGCTCGAATACGGCATGCCGCCCACCGGTGGCTGCGGCATCGGCATCGACCGGCTGATGATGTTGATCACCGATTCACCGAGCATCCGCGACGTGATTCTGTTTCCTTCGCTGCGCAAGGAAGCTTGAGATGAACGAACGCCTGACCACGCTCGCGGCGATCGAAGCCGAGGTCTGGCAGCAGCTCGTGCTCGCCACGCAAGACAAGCAACACGAGTGGCGCACGCCGGTGCTGGCAACCGTCGACGGCGAGTCGGTCGACGCGCGCACGGTGATCTTGCGTGAAGTCGACCCGCTGCAGAAACAGCTGCTGAGCTTCACCGACGACCGCGCCGGCAAGGTGGCGCAGTTGCTGCGCCACCCGCACGGCTCGTTGGTGATGTGGTCGCGAGCGCTCGGCTGGCAGCTGCGCTGCCGCGTGCTGCTCTCGTTAGAGATGACCGGCCTGGCCGCGACCTCGCGCTGGGCCAAGATCAAGCTCACGCCGGCCGCGCAGGACTACCTGGCGCGGCTGCCGCCGGGTGCGCCCTTGAACCCACCCGAGCTGCGTGAAACGCCGGATACACCGGCCGCCGGCCTGCTCAAGCGCGAGTATTTCGCCGTCGTCTGTGCGCAGGTGCTGGCTCTGGACTGGCTCGAACTGCACCGCGATGGCCATCGCCGCGCGGTGTTCGACCCGAAGGGCGCGCGCTGGGTCCAGCCCTGACTCAACCCCACTCAGCGCTGCGTGAACGTCGGCTTGCGCTTGTTCAGAAAAGCATCCATGCCTTCCTTCTGATCGGCGGTTGCGAACAGCGAATGGAACAAGCGGCGCTCGAACATGATGCCGTCGGCGAGCGTGCCTTCGAACGCACGGTTCACGCTTTCCTTGGCCATCATCACGCTCGGGCCACTCAGCTCGTTGATGGTCTGCGCGGCGGCGAGCGTCACCGTCATGAGCTCGGCGAACGGCACCACGCGCGAGACCAGGCCGGCACGCTCGGCCTCGGCCGCGTCGATCATCCGGCTCGTCAGCACCATGTCCATCGCCTTGGCCTTGCCGACCGCGCGGGGCAGGCGCTGCGTACCGCCGGCACCGGGAATGATGCCGAGCTTGATCTCGGGCTGGCCGAACTTGGCGCTGTCGGCAGCGATGATGAAGTCACACATCATCGCCAGCTCGCAGCCCCCGCCGAGCGCAAAACCGGCGACCGCGCCGATCACCGGCTTGCGCACGCTGCGGATGGTTTCCCAGTTGCGGGTGATGAAGTCGCCGCCGTAGCTGTCGTTGAAATCGAACTTCGCCATCGCGCTGATGTCGGCGCCGGCGGCGAAGGCCTTTTCGCTGCCGGTGATGACGATGCAGCCGATGCCGGCGTCGGCGTCGAAGGCCTTGAGCGCAGCACCCAGCTCGTCCATCAGCGTGTCGCTCAGCGCGTTGAGCTGCGCGGGGCGGTTCAGCGTGATCAATGCCGTTTTGCGTGCGCCCTCGCCGTGCAAAGCGGTCAGAATGCATGTCTGGGTCAAGAGGCTCTCCTTGTAATATGAACGACGAGTTACGTTTGCGCATCGAAGCATAAGCGCAGTCGTGGAGTCAGCATCGCAACGATCTACCGAAAGACCGAACGAGGCCAGGTCGAGATAGACACCCGGGTCAATCGTCGATTTGGTTGTGCCGATCGTCTCGCAGCGCGGTTTCGAAAACCACCGCCGTCGTGCCGTGCGCCACCTGATCGACAACATGGGCCCGGCCTGCGAGACCATTGCGATGCGCATCGAAAAGTCGCAGAGCTGGGAAGAACTGCGGCCGCCTGACACGCGTCGGCCGCGGCACTCAGGAGCCGGCCATCTCGGGCCGCTTCGAGATCATCAGATCGACGAAGTTGTCGCCGTCCTGCCGGATCAGGATGCGCACCGGGAAGTAGCGCAACTGCGGCGCGAACCAGATCTCGGCGCTGAGCTCGCCGACCTTCGGCACCAGCGCGCGGCGCGGCCTCAGGTGGATGGTCGGCAGCGGGCCGAAGGGCGCGGCCAGCACTTCTTCGCCGACCACGTCGTAAGTCCACATGTCGACCTTGTGCGGCAGTGCCAGCGGAATGCCGACCGTGTTGCCGATGCGCAGCAACTCGGGGCGGGTGCTGAAGACATACATCAGCTGCACGAACTGGCTCGCGGTGTCCTGCACGCCGGGCAGGCTGTCGCGCCGCTCGCCGTTGGCAAGCACCACGCTGCCGGGCTCGAAGTTGACGACCAGGTTCCTGCGTTCGCGCAGCACGACTTTCGTGTCCTGCTGATAGCGGCGCGGGCTCAGGCCCTCGGCGGTGATCTCGCCGTCGCTGCTCATGCGGCGCGTGATCAGCGGCGCCGCGCTCGGGCCGACCACGAGGTCGAGGTGCACCTGGTAGCGCGAGCCGGAGCGGATCCACTCGACCTGCGCGCTGCCGTTCACTTCACCGCGGTAGTTGCCGGTGAGCAGGTAGGTCACGCGGGTCGACAAGGGCCAGTCGAAGGCGGCGGGCGTGGCGGCGCTGGCGGCCTCGGCCGGCGCGCTGGCGGCGCCGTTCGCGGCCAGCAGCGGCTCCGGAGCCGAGGCCGGAATCTCGGGGGCGTTCACCTCGGGCACCGGCACGGGCTCGGTAACCACGGGCGCCGCGGCAAGCACCGACTCGGCCGGCTCGGCGGGCGGCTCGGGCGCAGACGCGGCGGCCTTGACCGGCTTCGGCACCGGCTTGCGGGCCACGCGCGGTGACGCGGGCGCGGCCGGCGGCGCGGCCGGCGCCGCGGCGACCGGTGCGCTCAAGGCCATGTCACGCACGTAGGCGACTTCGATGCGCTCGACCGTGGCCGTGTCCTTGTTGATGTCGGCGATGCGGTCGGCCATTTCCTGCGCCAGCCAGCCGTGCACGGCCAGCACCAGCGCCAGCACGCCGGCCAGCCCGGCGCGGCGCGCCGGGCTCGGGGCCGGCCCGAACAGGGCCTTCAGGCCGACAGCCATGCCTTTTGCAACGCAGCCGCAGGCGCGGCCGGCTTGGCGGCCTGCTTGAGCGTGACGCCGGCACCCGCGGGCGCCGCAGCGGCAGGCAGCGTGAGCGACAAGCTCAGCACACGCTGGTCGCGCGCGACCAGCAGCGTGGCCGGCGTGTCGGGCAGCAGCAGCCGCAAGGCGTCGTCGAGCCGGCGCAGCCGCCAGCCTTGCAGCGCCAGCACTTCGTCACCGACCGACAGGCCTGCGCGTTCGGCCGCGCCGCCGCGCAGCACGTGGCTGACCTTCACGCCGGTGAGTGCACTCTCGCTGACCCGCAGGCCGAGGCGCTGCGCGAGTGTTGCCGTGTCGATAGTCCAGTCGACGCCGAAGGCGGCCAGCGCGGCTTGCAGCGGCAGGTCGTCGGTGCCGTGGACCCAGGCGTCGAGCTCGGCGTCGAAGGAGCGCCCGCCGACCTGCAGCAGCGCGGCGCGAATCTGCAGCTCGTCGATCGGCCCTCCGGCGCTGACTGGAGTTCCTTCGTGCTGCGCACTCCGGTATTCGCCCTTGGGGCGGCCCGGCGTGCTCATGGCCCACAGCGCGCGCATCACCGCGTCGAGCGAACCCCGGCCTTCGCGGCGCAGCGTGAGGTCGAGCGCCAGCGCCACCAGCGAGCCCTTGGTGTAGTAGCTGATGGTCGCGTTCGGCGTGTTCTCGTCGCTGCGGTAGTACTTGACCCAGGTGTCGAAGCTGGCCTGCGCCACGCTCTGCACCTTGCGGCCCGGCAGGCCGAGCACGCCGCTCACGGTGCGGCCGACAAGCTTGAAGTAACGCGCGCTGTCGATCAGGCCGCAGCGCACCAGGAACAGGTCGTCGTAGTAGGAAGTGAAGCCCTCGAAGAACCACAGCAGCTCGGTGTAGTTCTCCTGCGCGTAGTCGTAGCGCGTGAACTCGGCCGGGCGCAGCCGCTTCACGTTCCAGGTGTGGAAGTATTCGTGGCTGATCAGGCCGAGCAGGTTGGCGTAGCCGTCGGTCATCTCGGCCTTGCCCAGCTGCGGCAGGTCGCGGCGCGAGCCGATCAGCGCGGTGCTGGCGCGATGCTCCAGGCCGCCGTGGCCGTCTTCGATCAGGTTGAGCAGGAAGACGTAGTGGTCGAACGGCGGCCTTTTCTTGCCGTGCCAGAACCTGATCTGCGCTTCGCAGATGCGCTGCGAATCTTTCAGCAAACGTTCGCGGTCGAAATCGGGCAAAGCCCCGGCCACCACGAACTCGTGCGCCACGCCACAGGCCAGGAAGTGGCCACGCCAGAAGCGGCCCAATTCGAACGGGTGATCGACGAGTTCGTCGTAGTCGGCCGCCTCGTAGGTGCCCCGCCCGGCCGCATCGACCTTGACCGCGCGCATCGCCGTGGCCACCTGCCAGCCGGCCGGCAGGTTGCGCAGCTCGACGCGGTGCGGCAGCGCCTCCGAACCTTCGACGCGCAGGCACACGCCAGTGCCGTTGAAGAAACCGCGCTGCGCGTCGAGAAAGGCGGCCCGCACGGAAGTGTCGAAGGCATAAACGAGGTAGCTCAGCGTGAGCGCGCCGCGCCCACTGCAACGCGCCAGCCACGTCGCCTTGTCGAGCTGCTGCAGCGGCAACTCACGGGTGCCCTGCTTCGCGCTCATGCCCGAGAGGTGGCGCGCGAACTCGCGAACGAGGTAACTGCCGGGGATCCACACCGGCAGGCTGAGGCGCTGCTCGGCGGCAGGTTTCGCCACCGTGAGCGTGACCCGAAACAGGTGGGCGTGGGCGTCGGCGATGTCGATTCGGTAGGTGACCATGGGCAGGCAAGGATTGAACGGTTCAGCTGCCGGCGGCGGCGATAAAACAACTCAGGCTCGCGACCACGCTGAGCCGGAATCGCAGCGTCAGCCAGCGCGCGGCGCCGTGCTCGGGGTAGACCTTGCGGTCGACGAGGTAACAGACGACCAGCATCACGCCGTGGACCACGAGGCCGGCATACGGCTGCATCACCACCGCGACCCAGGCCACGAGGGCTGGCACCACGCCCCAGACGAACAGGCGCGGCGGCGCGTCTTGTTCGCGAAAACCGAAGCCCCAGTGGATGCCACCGATGAAGGCGATCACCACCGCGGCGTAACCCGAGAGCGCCGAGGCGACGTACGGGTGGGCGTCGGCGCGCACGATCCAGACCAGAGCCGCGCCGACGACGAAGGGCAACAAAGCGAGGTAACCGAGGCGAAACGCGACCGGGTCAGGCGAAGCGGGCAACAGGTCGGACAAACAGGGCTCCTCGAAAACAATGCGCGGATTGTCACCGCAGGGCGAAGCCCCCACGGGATCGTGATTCCCCATTTTTCAGACATTACTGAAAACTCGATAGACTGCCTTCGTGACATCACTCTCCCCCCTGGTTCGCAGCTTCGTGGCCCACTTCGGCGAGATGGGCAGCCGCTGGGGCATCAACCGCACCGTCGGCCAGATCTACGCGCTGATCTTCGTGTCGCCCACCGCGCTGAACGCCGACGACATCGCCGAGAAGCTGGAGTTCTCGCGCTCCAACGTGAGCATGGGCCTGAAGGAACTGCAGGCCTGGCGGCTCGTGAACCTGCGCCACCTGAGCGGCGACCGGCGCGAATACTTCGACGCGCCCAGCGACGCCTGGGAAATCTTCCGCACGCTCGCAGAAGAACGCCGCCGGCGCGAGATCGAGCCGACGCTGTCGATGCTGCGCAACGCGCTGCTCGAAGAGCCGGCCACCGAAGAAGACCGCGTGGCGCTTGAGCGCATGCGCGGCATGCACGACCTGATCGA
>JAYVTD010000266.1:0-2345 GCA_043774765.1 Rhizobacter sp.
TGGCCTGGCGCGAGCGTGCCCTGCTCGGCTTCGGCACCACGCTGTGGCTGCGCGCGGCGCACCACGACGCCAGCACGGTCGAGCTTGCGCTCGATGCAGCGGTGCAGGCGATCCGCCATGTCGAGGCGCAGATGAGCCTGTTCGACCCGGCCAGCGCGGTCTCGCGCCTGAACCGCGACGGCGAGTTGCACAACCCCGACGCACACCTGCTGCGGGTGCTGCAGTTGGCACGGCAGGTTGCCGCGCGCAGCGCCGGCGCCTTCGACATCACCGTGCAGCCGCTCTGGCTGGCCTGGGAAGCGGCACGCCGGCTCGGGCTCATGCCGACGCGGCAAGCGCTGTCGAAAGCCCGCGCGCTGGTCGGCTGGCGCGGCGTCGAAGCCGACGCCACGCGTGTTTTCCTGCGCCGCCCGGGCATGGCGATCACGCTGAACGGCATCGCCCAGGGTTACGCCGCCGACCTGGCACGCGAGCGGCTGGCGGCACACGGCATCGAACACGCGCTGCTCGACACCGGCGAGTGGGCGCCGCTCGGCCACGGCCCGGGTGGCCTGCCGTGGACGCTGGCGGTGGCCGACCCGCGCAGCGGCGCGAGCAGCGCGAGTGGCGCTTTGCAGGCCGTGGCCACGCTGCAGGCTCGCGGCCGCAGCACGGCCACGTCGTCCGACGCCCACACCACGTTCACCTCTGATCTTCGCCACCACCACATCTTCGACCCACGCAGCGGCGAATCACCGGCCCACCTCGCCTCGGTGACCGTGGTGGCACCCTCGTGTGCGCTCGCCGACGCGCTGACGAAGGTGATGTTCATGGGCGACATCGCCCAGGCACTGACGCTGGCAGCCCACTGGGGCGTCGACGTGCTGGCGATCGACAAGGCCGGGCACTGGCAGGCCAGCCCCGGGCTGTGGCTGGCGTGAAGGTGTCTGAAACACGCCGCGCCAGGCGGCGCCCCCCAATTGCGCCGGCGCGGCAGGCGCGCCACACTGGGCACAACAACGACGACGGAGACAGCCCTTGGACCAGAGATTGCAGCCCAGCGGCCTGCCAGCGCACCCGTTCTTCTCGACGCCGCAGCAGCGCATGGCACTGGCACGCCAGCGCTTCTTCGAAGAGGGCACCCGCCCGTCGGGGCTGGTCAGCGATCTGGTGATCCAGTCGTGGTCACGCTGCGTGCAGGCGCACCGCGACCCGGGCGAGAGCATCGCCTTCAACCCGGTAACCAACAGCCGCATCCACTCGGCGCTGGCGCGCAGCCGCCAGCTCCTGCAAGCCGCGGCCACCGACTTGAGCCAGCTCGAAACCACGCTCGCCGGCACCTCGTGTTCGGCCATCCTGACCGACCCGCGCGGTGTGGTCGTGCACGCCACACGTTCTTCGGCCAACCACCACGAAGTGCTGATGCCGCTGGCGCGCCGCATCGGCGTCAATCTGGCCGAAGCCCACACTGGCACCTGCGCACCCGGTGTGACCACGCAAACGGGTCAAGCCTGCCTGGTGCTCAGCGGCGAGCACTTCTTCGACACGCTGCAAACCCTTTACTGCGCCGCCGCGCCGATTCACGACGTGCAGGGCCGCCTCGCCGCGGTGCTCGACGTGACCAGCGAAGGCCAGCCCTTCGGCTTCGACGCCGCGGCGGTGGTGTCGATGTACGCCACCACGATCGAGAACCAGTTGCTGCGCGCGCAGTCGGGTGACCACATCATCGTGCAGTTGCAGACCACCGCGTCGATGCTCGGCACGCCGATGGAAGGCCTGGCGGGCCTCGCCGCCGACGGCAGCATCGCCTGGACCAACAACATCGGCGCGCGCCTGATCGGCGCGGCCCAGGCCACACGCGGGCTCGGCGCCGAAGCGGCGTTCGGCCTCGACGTCAACGCGATGCTGCGGCTGACGCGCGTGCCCTGCCCCAGCCTTCACCGCCTGCCCAACGGGCTGAACGTGTGGCTTTCGGCCCACCTGCAGTCGCGCGATGGCGCAACGCGACTGTTCAAGCTGCCCGACAGGCCGGCGCCTGCGCCGCGCGCCGAGGCCGTCGCCCCGGCTGCCCGTGCCGCGCCGGCCGCGGTGGAATCGGTGCCGGTGTTCGCCGTCACAGCCGACACCGCCGGCACGCTGCGCGACAACGACCGCCAGCTGATCCACCAGACCTTGCAGGCCTGCGGCGGCAATGTCTCGCGCGCCGCGCGCAAGCTCGGTGTTTCGCGCGGGCTGGTGTACCGGCACCTGAAGCAGGCCGGCACGGCCTGAGAGCTTGTGAACATATGAATCGTGCCCGCGTGAGGCCCCAGAACGGGCCCGAACAAGGCGCAAGGCACAGTCGGGGTTGGGCCCCGGCGAAGCCT
>JAYVTD010000267.1:0-3997 GCA_043774765.1 Rhizobacter sp.
GCGCTGAATCTAAACTCCCAAGGGGAAGCCGTGACAAGGCGGTTCGTACAACCACAGCGGCAGGGGAACTCGTGCTCACATCATTGTTCGGTGATCTCGGCCCTGCGAAGGGCCCGAAGAAGCGCGGCGGCGGCCAAGAAGAGTCGGACCACGGCTTTGCCGCCACGGCCATCATGCAGACCATGGCCACCGAGGTCAACGAACGCGGCCAGATGGTCGACCGCCATTCGCACGACCTGGTCGTCACCGGCTCGCCGGCCCAGGCGATCCGCGAACACTTCGCCGCCACCCGCTCCGACCTCGACACCGCCACCTCGCTGCTCACGCTGCTCGACCCGGTCGGGGTGTGGGCCTCGGCCGTCATCAAGGCGTTGTCGGACGCCGGCGGCCGGCCGGTCGAACGACTTCATCTGCGCGAGCATTCCACCCTGCGCACGCTGGCCACGATCGAGCGCACCACGCTGGTCCGGCGCCATGAAGAAACGCTGCGCATCTACCACGCCGACGTGCGCGCGCCCGGCAAGGAAACCGCCGAGATCCCGGTCGCTCTGATGGAGCGCAGCCAGATGACGACTGTGATCATCGGCCCGATGCAGCCGCACGCAATCGACGCGCTGTTCGACTCGCTGCTCGCTGCCGTGTCGCTGCCGAGCTGGCGCTGCCCGAACCTGCTCTTCATGCTGCCGCCGAACGCGGTCTGGATCGCGAACAAGGTCAGCGCCGTGGTCTGGCCGCCCGGCTTGCATGTCGACGTGATCAGCGAATCGATGACCGGCGCATCGTCGGTCTGGAACGCGATGCTCGGCATCTGGAACCAGATCAAGCAGCAACCCGGCTGGCAGCCTTCGGCGCACCCGCCGCTCGAAGGCGAGAACGGTTTTCCGATCAAGGTCAGCGAACTCGACGGTTCGCACGCGCGCTCGCTCGTCGGCATGCCGCTGTCGAACGCCACGGCGGCCGCTGCGCCCGTGGCGCCCGTGCTGCGCGCGGCACCGCACGTGATGCGCGTCAGCCGCCACGTGCTCGACCCGATGCGCGCCAAGCAGGCGCTGGCCGGGCTGCTGCCGCTCGAAGGCCTGCTCGGCTGCGCCGTCGTCGATTCCACCACCGGCCTGGTGCTGGCGCGCGAAGTGCGCGAAGACCAGCCGGTCGACATGGACCTGGCTGCCGCCGCCAGTGCCCAGGTGCTGCGCGCCCACCGACAGGCCGCGCGTGCGATGGGCCTGTCGGAGCAGATCGACGAAGTGATGACGAGTGCCGGCCCGCGCCACCACGTGATGCGCACCGTCTCGCGCCACCCCGAGCTGTTTCTCGTGGCCCTGCTCGACAAACAGCGCAGCAACCTCGCGCTGGCCCGCTTTCAGCTGATGGAGCTCGAGCGCGGGATGATGTGACAACGCAGCGCGTCGGTGCGCCGCGCGCCGCTCACTTCAGCTGTTCCACGCCCTTGTTCGCGAGTGCGTCGGCACGCTCGTTGCCCGGGTCGCCCGAGTGGCCCTTGACCCATCGCCACTCCACCGCGTGCAGGTTGCGCAGCGCGTCCAGGCGCTGCCAGAGCTCGGTGTTCTTCACCGGCTTCTTGTCGGCGGTTTTCCAGCCGCGCAACTTCCAGCCGTGGATCCACTCGGTGATGCCCTTGCGCACGTACTGGCTGTCGGTGTAGAGCGTGACATCGCAGGTGCGCTTGAGCGAGTTCAGCGCCTCGATCACGGCGGTGAGCTCCATCCGGTTGTTGGTCGTGAGCGCCTCGCCGCCGAACAACTCCTTCTCATGTTCGCCGGTCTGCAGCCACGCGCCCCAACCGCCTTTGCCGGGGTTGCCCTTGCAGGCACCGTCGGTGTAGACCGTGACCTGCGGGCGCTTGATCGCGCCGGGTTCAATGTTCATGGGGTTCGTTGTTCGAGTGATGATGTTTGTTGGCCACGACCGGCGCCGGCGCGGTCGGTTGGATGGCACGCTGCTCTCGCACCAGGCCCACGAGCCGCATGCCGCGCACACGCTTGACGGCGACGACGAAGTAGACCGCACCGAACACCGGCCACCAGCGTTCGCCAAAACGATCGGCCCACTCGAAACGCGACAACCAGTTCTGTGAGCGCATCGGCGGGCGGTAACAGCCGAAGCGCCCGGATTCGACCTCGAAGCTGAGCAGGCGCAGCCAGTCGCGCAGGCGGCGATAACGCATGAACTCGCCACCACCGGGCAGGTAAAGATCGCGCTTCTTGCCGAGCCCGAGGCCGCGCCGCAGGCGGCCGATGGCCTGGCGCAGACCCCACAGGCTGGCCGGGTTGAAACCGACGATCACGACCCGGCCTTCGGGCACCAGCACACGTTCGACCTCGCGCAGTGTGAGGTGCGGGTCACGCGCAAGTTCGAGCGCGTGGGGCAAGACCACGAGGTCGAGGCTGCTGCTGTCGAAGGGCAAGGCGTCGAAGTCGCAGTGCAATGCCACCGCGACGCGTGGCAACTTCGCCGTGGCGACCGGGTTCGCCACCTCGGGCGCCACGGTCTCGACGGCCACCCAGCGGTGCGGCATGCGGTTGGCGCTGAGCGCGTCGAGCTCGGGCAGCCCGAGTTGCAATGCGTGGAAGCCGAACAGGTCGGCCACGGCCGTGTCGAGGTGACCCTGTTCCCACTCGAGCACGTAACGACCCGCAGGCGTCTGCAGCCATTCGGTCAAACCTATAATCGCGCCCTCTGCCATGAATCTGATTGCCCTGCCCGCTTTTTCCGACAACTGCGTCTGGATGCTCCACGATGGCCACCGTGCCGTCGTCGTCGATCCGGGGGAATCAGCGCCGGTGGTTGGGGCTCTCGATTCGCACGGGCTGGAACCGCACAGCATTCTAGTGACCCCCCACCGCGCCGAGTTGCGCCCACGGAAGAACCAACGCCGATGATGTTTCCCACGCAGCGCCGGTCCGGCCGGTCAATGGCTTTCGGTCTGACCACGGTGCTGCTGTTTGCCGCGCTGTTGGCCGCTTGTGCCACCCCGCCGCCCGACGCGGCGCCCGGCCAAACGCCATCGAAAAGCACCGCCGCGGCAACGCCCTCGACCGGCGCCGCCACCCCGCTGCCGCCGGTGGCCAGTGCCAGCCCAAGCGGCGCCGCATCGGCCCCCGAATCCGAAGTGGCCACCGCACCGATCGCGGTCGACCCGCTGCGCCCCGAGGTCCGCCTCGACCTCGACGACCGCTCGGCCCAAACCGACCTCTGGGCCCGCGTGCGCCGCGGCTTCGCGATGCCCGACCTCGAAGGCGAGCTGGTGCGCAACCGCGAGCAGTGGTACGCGACAAGGCCCGACTACGTGCAGCGCATGACCGAGCGCGGCGGGCGCTACCTGTTCCACATCGTCGAAGAACTCGAGAACCGCGGCATGCCGACCGAGCTGGCGTTGCTGCCCTTCATCGAAAGTGCCTTCAACCCGCAGGCGATGTCGAGCGCCAAGGCCTCGGGCATGTGGCAGTTCATTCCGTCGACCGGCAAGGACTTTTCCCTCAAGCAGAACATCTTCCGCGATGACCGGCGCGACGTGCTCGCGTCGACCCGCGCCGCGCTCGACTACCTGAAGAAGCTGCACGGCATGTTCGGCGACTGGCACCTGGCACTGGCGGCCTACAACTGGGGCGAAGGCAGCGTGCAGCGTGCGATCAAGCGCAACCAGAAACTGGGGCTTCCGACCGACTACGCCAGCCTGAAGATGCCGAACGAAACGCAGTACTACGTGCCCAAGCTGCAGGCAGTGAAGAACATCGTGGCCCGCCCCGCCGACTTCAACCTGGCGCTGCCGGTGCTGTCGAACCACCCCTACTTCCTGAGCGTGCCGATCGAGCGTGACATGGACGTGGCGGTTGCGGTGAACCTGGCCGGCATGCGGCTGGAAGACTTCCAGACCCTGAACCCGCAGATGAACAAGCCGGTGATCCTGGCCGCTGGCACGCAGCAGGTGCTGCTGCCCTACGACAACGCCAACCGCTTCGTGCGCGAGCTGCCGCTG
>JAYVTD010000268.1:0-3450 GCA_043774765.1 Rhizobacter sp.
GGCCTGAACTTCCACCACCCGCTGGCCCACGTGGACAAGGGCTACGACCGCCTGTCGCCCGTCTACCTGGCCGACTACGCCACCGCCGAAGACGGCACCGGCATCGTGCATTCGTCGCCGGCCTACGGCATCGAAGACTTCAACTCCTGCCGCGCCCACGGGCTGGCGGTCGACGACATCCTGAACCCGGTGCAGGGCGACGGGGCCTACGAGGCCGAGCTGCCCTTGTTCGGTGGCCTGAACATCTGGAAAGCCGCGCCGCTCGTGGCCGACGCGCTGAAGGGTGCAGGCCGCCTGTTCGCCACCTCGACCCTGGTGCACAGCTACCCGCACTGCTGGCGCCACAAGACGCCGGTGATCTACCGTGCCGCGGCACAGTGGTTCGTGCGCATGGACGACGCTGTTGGGTCAACCGCGGGCGTGTTCGCCACCGAGCCGCCGCAACAGACGCTGCGCCAGATCGCGCTCGCCGCCATCGAAGAGACCAGCTTCTACCCGGAAAACGGCAAGTCGCGCCTGCACGACATGATCGCCAACCGGCCCGACTGGTGCATCAGCCGCCAGCGCAACTGGGGCGTGCCGCTGCCGTTTTTCCTGCACAAGGACAGCGGTGAACTGCACCCCGAGACGATGGCGCTGATCGACCGCGCTGCGAGCATCGTCGAACAGGGTGGCGTCGAAGCCTGGTCGAAGCTCACGGCCCAAGAAGTGCTGGGTGCCGAAGCGGCGCAATACACCAAGAGCAACGATATCCTCGACGTCTGGTTCGATTCCGGCTCGACGTTTTTCCACGTGCTGCGCCACAGCCACCCCGGTGCGACGAGCACTGACGGCCCCGAGGCCGACCTCTACCTCGAAGGCCACGACCAGCACCGCGGCTGGTTCCACTCTTCCCTGCTGATCGCCAGCGCGATGCAGGGCCGCGCGCCCTACCGCGGCCTGCTCACGCACGGCTTCACGGTCGACGGTGCGGGCCGCAAGATGAGCAAGAGCCTGGGCAACTACATGCCGCTCGATGCCTCGGCGCAGAAACACGGTGGCGAGATCCTGCGCCTGTGGTGCGCGGCCACCGACTACTCGGGCGATCTGGCGATCGACGACAAGATCCTGGCGCGCGTCGTCGATGCTTACCGACGCATCCGCAACACACTGCGTTTCCTGCTGGCCAACACCAGCGACTTCGACGCGGCGAAAGACGCCGTGCCGCAGGGTCAGCTGCTCGAGATCGACCGCTGGGTGCTCGCACGCAGCGCCGCTTTCCAGGCTGATGTGCTCGCGCACTACAAGGTCTACGAGTTCCACCCGGTCGTCTCCAAGCTGCAGGTGTTCTGCAGCGAAGACCTGGGCGCGTTCTACCTCGACATCCTGAAGGACAGGCTCTACACCACCGCGCCGAACAGCCTGGCGCGGCGCTCGGCACAGACGGCGCTGTGGCACGTCACGCACGCGATGCTGCGCTGGATGGCACCGTTCCTGAGCTTCACCGCGGAAGAAGCGTGGAAGGTGTTTGCGCCGGGGAAGTCGGTATCGATCTTCGTCGAAACCTACAGCGACGTGAGCACCTGGGCCGACGACGCGCTGCTCGCCAAGTGGGCCCGGGTCCGCGAGATCCGCGATCTGGCGAACAAGCAGATCGAAGCGGTGCGCACGGTGGGCCAGGTCGGTTCGTCGCTTCAGGCGCAGCTCGTGATCGCGTGCAATGAAGCCGACCACGCGCTGCTGGCCTCGCTGGGCGACGACCTGAAGTTCGTCACCATCACCTCGCAGGCGCAGCTCGCGAGCGCGGCCGAACTGGCGGTGACGGTCACGCCTTCCACGGCCACCAAGTGCGAGCGCTGCTGGCACTACCGCGACGACGTGGGCGCCGACCCGGCCCACCCGACGATCTGCGGCCGCTGCACGAACAACCTGTTCGGCGCCGGCGAAACGCGCCAGGTGGCCTGAGCCATGGCATCGAAAAATTCCGCCGCGTCCCTGTGGCCCTGGCTCGGCATCGCCGCCCTCATCATCCTTGCCGACCAGTTCACCAAGACGCTGATCATCGGGGCGTTCCAGCTGGGTGACAGCCACACCGTCACGTCGTTTTTCAACATCGTGCGCGCCCACAACACTGGCGCGGCGTTCTCGTTCCTGGCCGGTGCCGGCGGCTGGCAACGCTGGTTCTTCATCGGGCTGGGCATCGCGGCCGCGCTGTTCATCGTCTGGATGCTGCGCAGCCATGGCGGCCAGCGCCTGTTCAGCTGGGCGCTGGCGCTGATCCTCGGCGGCGCACTCGGCAACGTGATCGACCGGTTCATTCACGGCTACGTGGTCGACTTCCTGCAGTTCCACTACGCCGGCTGGGCGTTCCCGTCGTTCAACGTGGCCGACAGCGCGATCTCGATCGGCGCCGCCTGCCTGATCCTCGACGAACTGCTGCGGGTGCGGCGCTCGCGCTGAAACGGCGGCGCTGGGCACCATGAGCGACCCCATGCTCGACGCCGCTTGCCTTCGTTATTACGAATGGCTCGACGTGCCGGCCTGGGTGTTCGACGCGAGGCGCATGCGCACGACCTGGGCCAACGCCGCCGGCTGTGCCTACTGGCTCGCCAGCAGCAAGGAAGAGCTGCTCGCACGCGATTTCACCAACGCCAGCGAAAGTGCACGCACTCGCTTGGCGCTCACGATGCAGGCGCACACGCGCGGCGAAGTGCTGCGCGAGTCGTGGACGCTCTACCCCAAGGGCAACCCGGTCACGTCGATCCTGGTCTCGCGCGGCATCGTGCTTGCCGACGGCACGCAGGCGCTGCTGTTCGTCTCGGAGCGCCTGCCGGCGAACGTCGCCCCCGACACCCTGCGCGGGGTCGACGCCGTGCAGCACACCACCGTGCGCATCGCGCTGTACGGACTGCCCGGCGGCGCGGTATTGATGCGCAACCCGGCGGCGGCGCAGGCCTTCGGGGCGGTGCCAGCCACGCCGGGCAAGGGCCAGCGAGACTTCGAGTTGATGTTCGGCGACCCGGCCATTGCAGCCCGCATCACGGCGCAGGCCCGCAATGGCCAAACCTTCAGCGCCGAGCTCGAATTGCAGACGTTGCAGGGCCGGCGCTGGCACGCGGTCGACGTGCGCCCGGTGCTCGACCCGGTCTCGGGGCAGAAGGCGATGCAGTTCAACGCCCGCGACATCGGTGATCTGAAAGCGGTGCAAAGAGCGCTTGAGGTGGCGCGTGTGGCGGCCGACAACGCCAACATGGCCAAGAGCGCGTTCCTCGCCAACATGAGCCACGAGATTCGCACGCCGATGAACGGTGTGCTGGGCCTGACCGAGCTGGTGTTGCAGACCGAGCTGACCGACAAGCAGCGCCAGTTCATCACGCTCGCCCACCAGTCGGCGCAGGGCCTGATGGTCATCATCAACGACCTGCTCGACGTGGCCAAGATCGAAGCCGGGCAGATGTTGCTGGAGCAGCA
>JAYVTD010000269.1:0-3778 GCA_043774765.1 Rhizobacter sp.
GCAGCTACAACCAGGCCGACGTGACCGCGTTCGCGAGGGTACTCACCGGCTGGCGAGTGGGCCTGCAAAGCACCGACCCGACCCAGCCCTTCGATGCGAACTGGCACGAGCCGGGTGCGAAGACCGTGCTCGGCAAGGTCTACGCCGAAGGGCCCGATGCACTGCGGCGTGTCCTGCACGACCTGGCCTTCCATCCGGCCACCGCGACCTTCATCGCCACCAAGCTCGCACGCCACTTCGTCGCCGACACACCACCGCCCGCGCTCGTCGACCGGCTCGCGCAAACCTACCTGCGTAACGACACCCGGCTCGCGCCGGTCTACCAGGAGCTGGTGCGCAGCCCCGAGGCGTGGAACGCGCAGCCGATGAAGCTGAAAACGCCGGAAGAGTTCGTGCTCTCGGCGACGCGCGTGCTGCGGTTCAACCCGCGCCTGTTCGAGCGCGGCGACAACGCCATCGGCATCACCGCGCTCGGCCAGCGCATCCAGGCCGCGCCGTCACCAGCCGGCTGGAGCGACCGCGCCGAAGACTGGCTCGGCCCCGACGCAGTGTGGAAGCGCATCGAGTGGTCCACCCGCACCGCCAACCGCGTCGGCGGCAGCGTGGATGCACGCGCACTTGCAGCACAAAGTCTCGGCCCGCTGCTGAGCCTCGAAACCAAGACCCAGATCGAGCGCGCCGCCGACGGCCCGCAAGCGCTGGCGCTGCTGCTGGTGGCGCCGGAATTCCAACGGCGCTGAAAAGGGGACGACACCATGCACAAACACCCTCACTTCAACCCACAGCGGCGCCAGATGATGGGCGCAGCGCTCGGCGCTTGCGCGCTCGGTGCGATGTCGTCGCTCAGTCTTGCGGCCAGCGGCAACGGCAGTGCCAAGCGCTTCGTCTTCGTGGTGCTGCGTGGTGGCATGGACGGCCTCTCGGCGGTGCCCGCCATCGGCGACCCGGAGTTCGCGGCCGCACGCGGCCCGCTCGCGCAGTTCGGCAGCGCGCCGCTCGCGCTCGACACCACGTTCGCGCTGCACCCGAACCTGACGCAGTTGCACAGCATGTACACCGGCGGTGAACTCGCGGTCGTGCACGCCGCCGGCCTGCCTTACCGCGAGCGTTCGCACTTCGACGCGCAGCAGGTGCTCGAGAGCGGCGGCGTGCGCCCCTACGAGCTGACGACCGGCTGGCTCGGCCGCGCGCTCGCGCCGAGCGCGGCCAAGAGCCTGGCGCTGAACACGAGCGTGCCACTGGTGCTGCGCGGGCCGGGTGCGGTCGACACCTGGGCGCCTTCCGCCCTGCCCGACCCTTCGGCCGACCTGATCGCGCGGCTGGAGCGTTTGTACGGCAACGACGCTGCCCTGGCCACTGCCTTGCAGCGCGCGAAGGCCTTGCACTTCGACGGCGCGATGCCGAGCGACATGAACACGATCAACGGCAAGGCCATGGGCAGTACGGGTCGCGGCGGCAACTTCACGCTGCTCTCGCAACGCGCGACCGAGTTCCTGGCGCAACCGAACGGCCCGCAAGCCGCCGTGCTCGAACTCGGCGGATTCGACAGCCACGCCAACCAAAGCAACCTGAACGGTGCGTTGTCGAACACATTGCGTCAGCTCGACGCCGGCCTGTCCGCCTTGCGCGAAGGACTGCTGGCGAGCGGCACCTGGGCCCGCACCGTCGTCGTCGTCGCCACCGAGTTCGGCCGCGAAGTGGCGGTCAACGGCACGCTCGGCACCGACCACGGCAGCGGTGGCGCGGCCTTCGTTCTCGGCGGCGCCGTGAAGGGCGGGCGTGTGATCGCCGACTGGCCGGGCCTGGCCAAGCGTGATCGTTTCGAAGGCCGCGATCTGCGCATCACCACCGACCTGCGCGCGGTGCTGCGCGGCGTGCTGGCCGACCACCTGCAAGTAGCCACACGCAGCCTCAACGTTGACGTGTTCCCGGGCAGCGAGAACATCAACGGGCTGGCGTTGTTGCGGGCCTGAATCGGCTTGGCGCCGCGCGGCCAGGCCGAACCCTCTCAGGCCACCCGGCGCATCAGCGCGCGCGAAGCTCCGCTGCGGGTGTGCCGGAACAGGTCTTTCGGGTCGTCGGCCGAAGGCACCAGTTCAACGTCGACACCGAGCTTGCGCCGCTCCACCTGCGCAAGCACATAACGAAGCGTGGAATAGTCTTCCAGCGCGAAGCCGACCGAGTCGAACACCGTCACTTGCGCCGCACTCTGGCGCCCCGTCTCGGTGCCGGCCAGCACGCGCCAGAGGTCGACCACGGGCCAGTCTGCGGGCAGTTGCTGGATCTCGCCTTCGACGCGGGTCTGCGGCTCGTACTCCACGAACACCCTGGCCCCGCGCAACACATCGGCGTGCAACTCGGTCTTGCCGGGGCAATCGCCGCCGACCGCGTTGATGTGCATGCCGGGTTCGATCATCTCCGGGGTCAGGATGGTCGCCAGCGTCTTGTCGGCGGTGACGGTCGTGACGATATCGACGCCGCGCACGGCCTGCGCTGTGGAGGCGGCGCGCGTGATCTTCAGCTCGGGGTAGGCCGCGAGGTTGCGGATCAGCTTGGCGGTGGCGCGCGGGTCAACGTCGTAGACCACGATCTCCTCGATGCCGAGCCCGCTGTGGAAGGCCAGCGCCTGAAATTCGCTCTGCGCGCCGTTGCCGATCAGCGCCATGCGCCGCGCATCGGGCCGGGCCAGCGCGCGCGCCGCCACCAACGAGGTGGCGCAAGTGCGCAGAGCGGTCGCGACGGTCAGTTCCGACAGCAGCACCGGGTAGCCGGTGTCGACGTCGGCGAGCACGCCGAAGGCCATCACGGTGTACAGGCCTTGCGCCGTGTTGCCGGGGTGGCCGTTGACGTACTTGAATGCATAACGCTCGGCGTTCGAGACGGGCATCAGCTCGATCACGCCGATGTCGGAATGGTTGGCCACGCGGGCGCTCTTGTCGAACTCTTGCCAGCGCACGAAGTCATCGTGAATCACATCGGCGAGCTCGCCGATGAAGCGGGTCACGCCAGTTTCCTGCACCAGACGCGACATGGTGGGCACATCGACGAAGCGGGTCATTGCGTCTCTCCTGCAAGTGACGGCCGGGCATCGGCCGAACCGCCATTGTTCGGTAAGACAGTGCCAAAGTGAACAATGCAACTTGGCAGATATTTAAGCCGAGATTACATTACGGCAACTTCGGGTAGCACTTTGCCACTTTTTAGATGGACGACACCGACCGACAACTGATCGCCCTGCTGCGCGACAACGCGCGCGCTTCGGTGGTCACGCTGGCGCGATCGCTGCGCGTTGCGCGCGCCACCGTGCAGAACCGCATCGGCAAGCTCGAGCGCGAAGGCGTGATCGTGGGCTACTCGGTGCGCCTGAAGCCGGAGGCCGAGACCCAGCGCATTCGCGCGATCATGGGCATAGAAGTCAAGGGCCCACGCGGCGACGCCGTGCTGAAGCTGTTGCGCGGGCATGCCAACGTGGTGGCCCTGCACACCACCAACGGCCGTTGGGACCTGGTGGCCGAACTGCGCGCCGATACGCTTGAAGCCTTCGACAAGGTGCTCAACGCGATTCGCAAGATCGACGGCATCGCGAGCACCGAGACCAGCATCTTGCTGTCGACGCACAAGGCTTGAGGGGTATGGAGGGCGTTGCTGGCGGCCTCAGAGCGGCGAGTGAAAGGCGCTGATGGGGCGACCCGGAATCACTGTCGAAATCGCACTATCCGCCAGTCGCTGCCGCGCGCCCCTTCACTCAACAGCGGACATTGCCAGCCTGCCTGCCACA
>JAYVTD010000270.1:0-8004 GCA_043774765.1 Rhizobacter sp.
GCGATCTGGGCGCGCACGCCCGACAGGATGTGGTCGAGCCGGTGGCTGATCGGCTGGCCGATGCTGATCGCCGCCGGCAGCGTGACCAGCCTGCTGCGCATATCGGCATAGATGGCCTCGGTGTCACGCGTCGAAGCTTTGAGCTTCACGTCGAGCTCGGAAGAGTGCACGCCCTCGGCATGCTCGTCCAGCTCGGCGCGGCCGGAACGGCGGCCGACGTGCTCGACCTCGGGCACCTGTTTGACGAGCAGCTCCGCCTGCCGCGCGATGCGCACCGACTCTTCCAGCGTCGTGCCCGGATTCAAGCGCAGGCCGATGACCACCGAACCTTCGTTGAAGGGCGGCAAGAAGGTCTTGGCGAAGAAGGGGACGGTGGCCACCGCCACCAGCACGGCAACGCCCGCGGCGACGAGCAAGCGCCGCGCGTGGTCGAAGGTCCACGCCAGCGCCGCGGCATAGTGGCGCTTCAGCCAGCGCACGAGTCGGGGCTCGCCGTGGTCCAGGCTCTTGAGCTTGGGGAGCAGGTAGTAGGCCATCACCGGCGTCAGCGTCACCGAGACGAGCATCGAGGCCAGGATGGCGGTGATGTAGGCCACGCCGAGCGGCATGAACAAGCGGCCTTCGATGCCCGGCAGCAGGAACAGCGGTACGAAGACCAGCACGATGATGAAGGTGGCATAGACGATGGCCGAGCGCACCTCCAGTGTGGCCTTGGCGATCAACTCCACCGGGTGGACAGGGATTTGCGAGTCAGCGCCCTGCTGACGGCTGAGCTTGAGCCGGCGCAACACGTTCTCGACACCGACCACCGCATCGTCGACCAGCTCGCCAATGGCGATGGCCAGGCCGCCCAGGGTCATGGTGTTGATCGACAGCCCGAAGTAGTGAAACACCAGCACTGTGATCAAGATCGAGGCCGGAATGGCGGCCAGCGAGATCAGCGTCGTGCGTGCGTTGGCCAGGAACAGGTACAGCACCACCGCGACGATGGCAGACGCCGCCATCAGCTTGCCCTTGAGGTTGCCGATCGACGACTCGATGAAATCGGCCTGGCGGAACGTGACCTGCGGCGCGTCCATGCCCGCCGGCAAGGTCTTCTGCAAATCCTTCAAGGCCGCCTCGATCTGGCCGGTGAGCTTGACGGTGTCGGCATCGGGCTGCTTCTGGACGCTCAGCACCACGGCCGGTTTGCCGTTGAAACCCGCGTCGCCGCGCTTGATGGCAGCAGCGAAGGTGACATCGGCCACCTGCCGCAGCAGCAAGGGGCGGCCATCGCGCGTGGCCACCGGCAGGCGTTCGAGGTCGGCCAGCTTGCTGGTGCGGCCGATGTTGCGGATCAGGTATTCGCGGCCGTTGAGTTCGAGGAAGCCGCCACTGGTGTTGGCCGAGTAGCCGCGCAGCGCCGCCTCGATGTCGTCGAGCGTGACGCTGCGCGCCGCCATGCGCACGGTGTCGGGCTGCACCTGGTACTGGCGCACCTCGCCGCCGATGGGGATGACCTGCGCCACGCCGGGCAGCGTGAGCAGGCGCGGGCGCAACACGAAGTCAGCGTACTCGCGCGTGGCCATCGGGTTGATTTTGGCGGCGTCGATCGGGATCGCGATCAGCATGATCTCGCCCATGATCGAGCTGATCGGCCCCATCGCTGGGTTCACACCCGGCGGCAGTTGTTCGCGCACCAGCGCCAGCCGTTCGGCCACGTTCTGCCGGGCGCGGTAGATGTCCACGCCCCAGTCGAAGGTGACGTAGACGATCGACAGGCCCACCGACGACACCGAGCGCACGGCAATCACGCCGGGCATGCCGTTCATCGTGGTCTCCAGCGGGAAGGTGACGAGTTGCTCGACCTCTTCCGGCGCCATGCCGCCGGCCTCTGTCAGCAGCGTCACGGTCGGGCGGTTCAGATCGGGGAATACATCCACCGGCGTCCTGGTGAGCGTGAAGGCGCCATAGCCCATCATCACCAGGGCCAGAAGCATCACCAGCATGCGGTTGCGCAGCGAGCTTTCAACGAGCCACTTGAACATGGTGGGCTCCTACCGCACTTGGTTCACGAGCGATGCGCCCTGCACCACCACGCGCTCACCGGCCTTCAGGCCTTCGAGCACACTGATCGACGCGCCGTCAAGCGGCGTGTAGCGCACGCTGCGCGGCTCGAAGCGCTCGGCACCGGTGTGCACCCACACGATGTCCTGGTTGCCCGGGTTCTTGACCAGTGCCGATGCCGGCACCGCCACGCCTTTGACGGTGCTGCGCGTTTGCACCACCACCGTCAGCGCCTGCCCAACCGCCAGCGACGGCAGCGTGCTGCCGGCGGTGCTGAAGAGCACCGGCAAGGCCTGCTCGCGCAGTGTGCGGCCGGCGCCGACGAAGGCCAGCTTGAACGAAGTCTTGCCACCGTCGACCGACGCGGCGGCCGCGGCAATGTCTCCGGCCAGCGCCAGGTCGTGCGCGATGGCCTCCACGCGCAGCCGGGTCGGATCGACGATCTCGAACAGCAGTTCGCGCGCATCGACCACCTGGCCGGCAACCACGTTGGCCGCCGCGATGACGCCCGACACCGGCGCCCGCAGCGCTTCGCTGGGCGACAGGCTGCCAGCCACCGCCGCACTGCGTTCGGTCAGGCTGCGCAGCTCGGCCTGCGCGACTTCGATCTCCTTGCGCGGCACGCTGCCTTCCAGCTCCGCCAGCCGCGCCACACGCTGGCGGGCCAGCCCCAGGTTGGCCCGCAACTCTGCGGCCTGCGCAGTCTGGTTGGCACGCTCGATGGCGCTCACCGAAGGCCGCACCAGCGCCAGCACTTCGCCTTTGCGCACCGCCTGGCCGAGCACCGGCAAGCCCCTGGGCCCGGCCTCGATGCGGCCAGCCTGGGTGGGCTGCACCTTGCCGCCGGCGTTGGCGTCCATCACCACCCGGCCCGCCAGTTCCACCGAGCGCGGCAAGTCCTTCATCTCTGTCAACTGCGTGAGGATGGCCAACTGCCGCTGCGACGCCTTGGGCAGGAAGACCTCGCCATCGGGCTCGCGTTTGGGGGCGTTGCTGGCCGCAGGGGCCGGCGCCTCTTCATGGCCGCCGTCATGGGCGAAGGCGGCGGAAGCCAGAGCGGCCAGAACGGCCAGGGCCGCCCAGATGATCTTGATCAAAGCACTGCGCATGGTGGCTTCCTCAAACAGCGGCGGAACGACGGCGCGAGCGCGCACGCCATGCGACCAGGGCAACGATCAACAGCAGCACCGCGGCGCCCGCCGGCAACCACCAGCGCGGGCGTTCGGTGGCGTCGGCTTCGGTGGCGTGCGCGTCACCTGCGGCGAGCGCGCCGATGGTCAGCTCGGCCGCCAGCAGGTCGGCATCCTTGCCGGCCGTGATGGTCAGCGAGACAGGCAGCGTGACAGGCAGCGAGGCGGCCTGGGCGAGCACGGCGTTCTTGAAGCTGTAGCGGCCGTCGGGGCCGGGGCTGGCGACGCCCTTGGCGCTGCCGACCTCGATCTCGACCTTGGCGTCACGCACCGGCTCGTTGCTGGCGTAGCGGTCCACGGTGATCGTCAGCTGGTCGCGCTCGACCGTGCCGACCACCTCGAACAGGTCGGAGTGCGCTTCGAACCGCGGGCCGGCGCTGGAGATGTAGGTAGAAGCGGAGGCGGCGGGCGCCTTCTTCTCGCCATGGTCTTCGTCACCATGCGCGAGCGCGCCGAGCGGCGCCAGTGCGATGGCGGCCAGCGACAGGAGTGCGAGGGCGGTGCGTCGTATCAGAAAGTTCATGGCAAGAGTCCGTAGGCTTGTTGCAAACGAGAGATGGCGCGGCCCGCTTCCAGGCGCGCTCGGCCCAGCGCGAGCTCGGCGTCGAAGCGGTCGTTCTCTGCGCGCAGCCGCGTGGGCAGGTCGATCTCGCCCAGGCGGAAGGCTTTGGCCAGCAGTTGCTGGGTGTCGGTGGCCAGCCGGGCCCGCTCGGCAGCCAATTGCTCGATGCGACGGGCCTGCTCCAGTTCAGCCGCAGCAGCGTCGACCTCGGCCCGCAGGCGGTCGCGTTCGAGCCGGGCGCCGGCTTCGATCTCCAGCAGTTCCGCGCTGGCCGCGGTGATGCGTGGCTGGTTGCGAGCGTCGGTGCCGAAAGGCACGCGAAGGCCGATGCGCGCCGACGTGGCGTTGCTGTCGCCATAAGTGGCGCGCTCGGTTCGGATACCCAAGGTCAGCTCGGGCGGATCGCGCGTCGCCCGGCTGGCGTGCTCGAGGCGGGCACGTGCAGCGGCGGTGGCGCGTTCGGCGTTGACAACCTGCGGGTGGGTTTCGAGGGCTGGCGATTGGGTGGGCACTTCGTCCTGCAATGGCAACATCGCCACACCCGTGAGTGCGGCATGGAGGCGCTCGGCCCTGAGCAGCCGGGCCCGTGCTTCGGCCTGGCTCGCACCGGCCACTTGCACCAGTCCCTGCGCCTGGTTGGCGTCGGTGCGCGCAAGGTCGCCGGCGCCGACGCGGCGTTGCACATCGGCGGCCAGCGCCTGCGCTTCGGAGACGCGGCGCGCGCTGGCATCCACCTCGTTGTGTGCGAGCCGCAATGACCAGATGGCTTCGCGCACCTCGCCGGCCAGTTTGAGCCGGCTCAACTGCAACTGGCTTTCCGCGGCATCAGCTTCGGCCCCGGCCAAAGCCAGCGCCGCCGCGCGCGTGCCGGGCAGCCACAAGGGCAACGCCAGCTCGACCTCGGTTTCGCGGACGCCGAGGTTGCGGTTCAGCCGGTCACTGCGCTGCGACAGCGCGAGACTGGGCGGTGCCGGCGTGAGGCTGCCGGCGGCATCCCGCGCGGCACGCTGCTGGTCACGTCGCGCCTGGGCGGACTGGCCGGCAGCGCTGCGCTGCCAGGCCGCGTCGAGCACCTGCGCAAAAGTAGGCTGCAACGCTGTGCCGGCAGGCGAAGACTGCGCGAAAGACGAAACTGAAACGGTGGCCGTGCAAGCCGACACCGCGAACCACAAAACCCAGCGCATGGGCGATCCCCTTGGTCGATAACCAAAACGATCCGGCAGAGCCGCTCGAAGCGCATGGAATGCGCGCCAGTGGGCGCGCCGACAGGCCGAACCGCTACCGGATCACACCGGAGTGCGGGGCAAGTGCCACTGAGGGCGTTCAGGCCGCACAGGCGTGGGGCTGATCGCGACGTTGACCGACCAGCGCATGTCGAACAGCGCGCCGCTGCCGACAGCACTCGGTTGGAACTGCGATGCCAGCAGCGCGGCGCAGCCGTGACCGCCACATCCTTCGTGGAGTTGGGCATGGCTGTGCTCCGCGCCTGCGTTGTGGGCCGCATCGTCGGAATCGACATCAGCATCGGCGGCGGAAGCGGGAGCGTGGTGATGCGCCTGCTCGATGCCTCCAGCGTGCTCGTGCGAACTGAGGTCGCAATACGGCGTTGCTGCCACCCGCAAAGACTGGAGTGACAACAAGACAAGCAAGACGATTGCCAAAACGCGACGCATCGTTAAGAGTCTACCAATCAAAAAGACGATCACGCAGGTCGAATGGCGCTGCCAGACGCTTCAGCGGCCGAGCAATTCCGTGACCTTCAGACTGCCGTCGACACGATTCGCCTTGAACCTGACCAGGTCGCCGGCCTTGAACTTCGCCAAGCAGGGCGAGCAGGCAGTCGAGACTCAATCGCCCTGCATCGCGGCGTAGGCGGCCGGAATGTCCGCGGCTTCGCCGCGCATCAGGTCCAGCGCGCCGTCATGGCGAGCGTGGGCCACTTCATGGCGCACTTCGGAGCGGGTCAGAACGCCCGGCGCGGCACGGTCAAACTCGGGGGCGTAGGTGGCTTCGCCGCGCACCTTGTCGAAGTAGCCGCTCGGCCGTGCGCGCAGAACGCTCGCTTGGACCTCGTCACGCCTGAGCGAACTGGTTGCCGCCTTCTGGAATTCAGGCACGTAGGTCGCTTCGCCGCGCATCTTGTCGAAGTACCCTTCCCGCTGCGCCTGGAGCACTTCGCGTTCGACCTGATCGCGGGCCTTTTCCTGCGATGCTGCCACGGTGCCCGAAGCGAATTTGCCGGTGGCGGTATGGGCATGCTTGGCGAACGCGGCGGGGGCAGCGAGCGCTGCGGCCAGAGCGATGAGGGTAGGAATGGAACGAATCGACATGGTGGTACTCCTTGAACACAATGGTTGACGATCGGGCCGTGCAAGCTGCCTGGCCTTCGCGGTGATGTGCGATATGTGCATCACGGTTGTCACTCTAAGAATTCGGGGCCGACAGAAGTTTGTTGGTCACATTACGGTTCGGTTATGTACGAGGCGCAGGGAGCTTGAGGCAGATGAGAGTGTTGCTGGTCGAAGACGAGGCGAAGCTCGCCGAATACATCAGAAAGGGCTTGTCCGAGAACGGCTTCGTCGTCGACGTGGCGATCGACGGCATCGACGGCAAGCATCTGGCGCTCCACGGTGAGTACGACCTGGTGGTGCTCGATGTCATGCTGCCCGGTATCGACGGCTTCAGTGTCTTGAAGGCGCTTCGAGAAAGCCGGAACACGCCGGTGCTGATGCTGACGGCACGCGACCGCGTCGAAGACCGCGTGAAGGGACTTCAGGATGGCGCCGACGACTACCTCGTCAAACCTTTTGCGTTCAGCGAATTGCTCGCCCGACTCCAAGCCCTCGGTCGTCGTGGTGTTCGTCCCAGCCCGGACGAAACCAACGTCCTGCGACTCGGACCGCTCGAACTCGATTTGGCCAAACGCAGGGCGACGCGGGATGGCCAGCGCCTCGATCTGACATCCAAGGAATTCATTCTGCTCACCCTGTTCTTGCGCAGGCAAGGCGAGGTGCTTTCGCGGACCGTGCTGGCTGAACAGGTCTGGGACATGAACTTCGATGGCGACACCAACGCCGTCGAAGTCGCTATCCGCCGTTTGCGCGCGAAGATGGACGAACCGTTCGAGCACAAGCTTCTGCGCACCGTGCGCGGGATGGGTTATGTGTTGGAGGCGCCTTGACGCTGCGCCTTTGGCCAGGGTCCATTGCAGGAGCCCTGACAGTCATGCTGGGGTTCGTCGCATTGACGGTCTTCACGGTCGCCGGAGTTCTGCTGCATTGGTCACTCCAAAGCGAGCTCAGGGACGCAGAGCGACTCGAGCTGGAAGACAAGATGGCCGTGGTGCAGCACTACATCGGCGAAGCCAAAGACTCGACCGACCTCAGCGCCCTGCGCCACCATCTCGATGACGTGCTGATCGGCAGCGGCACGCTGCGCGTTTGGGTGCAGGCGCCGGACGGAACCGTTCTGTACGGCGGCTCCACGATGCCAGTTGTCCAAACGCGTTCCGATGGCCGGTTGTCCGTCACACGGGAAGATGGCATCAGCCTGTCGGGACTGATGCAGAGGAACCAGACCATCTCAACGCTGTCCGGCGCCAGCGTATTGGTGGGCTTGGACGGCCGCGCCCGGAGGGAACTTCTGGATCGCCATGACCGCACGACCGCCGCCGTGTGTGCGATCGGAGTGATCCTCACGATGGCGGTAGGCGCTTGGCTGGTACGCCGCGGATTGAGGCCGGTGAAGCTTCTCGCCGCCGAGGCCGAACAGATCGACCCGGATTCGCTGGGAAAACGATTGCCGACCCGTCCTCGGGGTTCCGAACTGGCTTCTCTGGTCCGCAGTTTCAACCATGCGCTGGACCGTATCGACGACGCTTACCAGCAACTTCAGGGCTTCAGCGCCGATGTCGCGCACGAATTGAGGACGCCGCTGGCGAGCTTGATCAGTGGCACGGAAGTCGCCTTGTCTCGAACCAGATCGGTCGAGGACATGAGAGACCTTCTCGCCTCGAATCTCGACGACTTGCGCACACTCTCGTCGATCGTGACCGACATGCTTTTCTTGGCGCACGCCGACCAGGGAGAAGTGGCGGACAAGCTTGCGAGCGTGTCGCTCCGCGACGAAGTGTCGATCGTGGTCGAGTATCTGGAGGCATCGCTCGAAGAGTCCGACCACACCGTCGTCATCGAGGGCGACGCGCAG
>JAYVTD010000271.1:0-7564 GCA_043774765.1 Rhizobacter sp.
GGCGTCAGCGCGTAGAACAAACCGCCCGGTGCAAGCACGCGCCACACCTCGTCCATCAGTCGCACGAACGGAAAACAGGTGGTGTTCGGTTCGGTGCCGTTCAACACCCGCGGCATGTGCTCGATGAAGTCGAAAGCCGAGACCGAACCGAACATGTCGGCTGCGAACGGGATCGGCTCGAACGCGAGGTTGGCCGCCGCGAACTCGAACTGCGCATTCGATTCGAGCCGGCGCAGGTCCACGCCGTAGAGGGAACGCTTGCCGTACGGGTTGCGCGGCGTGGTGCCGCAGCCCAGGTCGAGGTGGCGCTCGAAAGCGGCCGCGGCTTCCGCGCTCACTTCTTTGTTTTGGGCACGCGGCCCATCAAATAGAACTCGTCGTTCGGGCGCATGCCGCTGAAGTTGGCCATGCGGTTCGACAAGCCGAAGAGTGCGGTGATGCCGGCGATGTCCCAGGCGTCTTCGTCGCTGAAGCCGTGTTCGTGCAGCGCCGCGAAGTCATCGTCGACGAGCGCATACGACGCGTTGCAGACCTTCATCGCGAAGCCGAGCATCACCTTCTGGCGCGGCGTGATGTCGGCCTTCAGGTAGTTGACCGCGAGCTGGTCGGCGATCAACGGGTTCTTCTCGTAGATGCGCAGGATCGCGCCGTGCGCCACCACGCAGTAAAGGCAACCGTTCGCGCCGCTGGTGGCGACGATGATCATTTCTTTCTCGCCCTTGGTGAGTCCATTCGGGCCCGACTCGCGCAGCAACAACGCGTCGTGGTACGCGAAGAACGCGCGGAATTCGTCGGGCCGGCGTGCGAAGGCGAAGAAGACGTTGGGCACGAAACCGGCCTTCTCCTGCACTTCGAGGATCTTGCGGCGCAGGTCTTCGGGCAGGTTCTCGATCGGCGGGTACGGGAAACGCGGGGCAGCGATGGTCGTCGTCATTGTTCAACTCCTGAATTGCAATGCGTGCAGCCGCGCATACAGGCCACCCAGGGCCAGCAGCTCGGCGTGGCTGCCCTGTTCGATCACGCGCCCGCCGTCGAGCGCGATGATGCGGTCGGCGCGCTCGATGGTCGACAAGCGGTGTGCGATCACGAGGCTGGTGCGGCCCTTCATCAGCGTTTCGAGCGCCTGCTGCACGAGGCGCTCCGATTCCGAATCGAGCGCCGAGGTGGCTTCGTCGAGGATCAGCACCGGCGCGTTTTTGTAGATCGCGCGCGCGATCGCCAGACGCTGGCGCTGGCCACCCGAGAGCTCGCCGCCGTTGTGGCCGATGACGGTGTCGATGCCGTAGGGCAAGGTGTCGGTGAAGGTGGCCAGGTTCGCGCCGACCAGCGCATTGCGAACCCGTTCGCGGTCGACCTCGGCGCCGAGCGCCACGTTGGCAACCACCGTGTCGTTGAACAGCACCACGTCCTGGCTGACCATCGCGAACTGGCGGCGCAGCGCTGCCACACTCCACTCGGGCAGTGCGTGGCCGTCGAGGAACACCGCGCCCGAGGTCGGCTCCAGAAAGCGCGGCAGCAGGTTCACGAGCGTGGTCTTGCCCGCGCCCGACGGCCCGACCAGCGCCACGGTTTCGCCGGGCTTGAGTTCGAGTGTGACGGCGTCGAGCGCGGGCGCCTGGTCTTCGCGGTAGCGCAGCGTGACCCATCGCATCTCGATGTGGCCGCTGCATCTCTCCGGGTCATAGGTTCCGCCCACTTCGCGTGGCGCGTTTTCGATCAGCGACACGCCGCGGTCCATCGAGGCCATGCCGCGGGTGATCGGCCCGGCCACTTCCGAAAGATGCTTCATCGGCGCAACCATCATCAGCATCGCCGTCACGAACGAGACGAAACTGCCGACCGAGCCGCCGCTCTGGCCGCTTTGCCACAGCGCCACCACGATCACGGCCGAGAGCGCACAGGCGGCCAGCACCTGCGTGATCGGCGTCATCGTGGCCGCTGCCACCACCGACTTCATCGACAGGCGGCGCAGCACGTCGCTGACGCGGCCGAAGCGTGCGGCCTGAAACGCCTCGCCGGCATGCAGGCGCACGCTGCGCCAGGCCAGCACGTTTTCTTCGACCACGTAGGCGAGCTCGTCGGTGGCTTTCTGGCTCTCGACCGTGAGGCGGTGCAGGCGCTTGCTGAGCACCCGCATCACCAGCGCCACGGCTGGGAACAACACGCCGACAAAGAGCGTGAGCTGCCAGTTCTGCCACAGAAGGTAGGCGAGCAGGGCCACCACCGTGAGCGAATCGCGCACCAGCGACTGCACCGAATATACGAGCTGGTTGGCGCCGCCCTGGATCTCGAAGCTCAGCGTGTTCACCAGACTGCTTGCGGTGTGCTGGTTGAAGACCGCCGGCTGGGCGTCGAGCAAGCGCTCGAACATGGCCTGGCGCAGCGCCAGCGTGCCGCGGTTGGCGGCCCACGCCAGGCCGTATTGCGCCACGAAGCCGGCCGCGCCGCGCAAGGCGAACAGCCCAATGATGACCACCGGCACCAGCCACAGCGGCAGCTTGCCGGCCTGGAAGCCCGAATCCAGCAACTGCTTCAGCAATTGTGGAATGGCCGGCTCGGTGGCCGCGCCGATGGCAGCACCGGCGAAGGCGAGGATGAAGCCGAAACGGCTGCCTTTGAAGTAGGGCGCAATGCGCAGCAGGCGCGCTTTGAAAGGCAGCTCGGGGGCGGTCATGGAGCGGCATTATCGGGGTGGCATGGGCCATCCCTACAATCGCCAGGCCCCGACTCTCCGCGCTGCATGAGCCCACCCCTGCTCTCGGTCATCCTGATCACGAAGAACGAAGCCGCCAACGTGGCCGGCTGCCTGGCCTCGGTCGCGTTTGCCGACGAGTGGATCGTGGTCGATTCCGGCAGCACCGACGCCACTGCTCAAATCGCTCGAGAACACGGCGCCACCGTCATCTCCACGGACGACTGGCCCGGCTTCGGGGTGCAGAAGAACCGCGCGCTTGCCGCCGCGCGCGGCCGCTGGGTGCTCAGCATCGACGCCGACGAGCGGGTTTCGCCGGCGCTGGCGAAGCGCATGCGTGTGGTGCTGGAAGCAGAGACAACCGGTCACGTTCCACACCTGGAATCACAGCCGAACCGTGGCAAGCTCGCGGGTTATGAACTGTCACGCCTGTCGAATTTCTGCGGCCAGTGGATGCGCCACGGCGACTGGTACCCCGACCCCGTGCTGCGCCTTTTCCTGCGCGACAACGGCCGCTTCTCCGACGACCTCGTGCACGAACGGCTGATGGTGAGCGGGCCGATCGGCAGGCTAGATGGTGACTTGCTCCACGACAGCATGCCCACACTCGAAGGTGCGCTCGACAAGATGAACCGCTACAGCAGCGGGCGTGCGCTCGACAAGGTGCGTGCCGGCGGGCAGGGCGGATTGCTGGCGGCGTTCGCGCACGCGGTGTGGGCCTTCTTGCGATCGTATGTGCTGCGACTCGGCTTCCTCGACGGCCGGCTCGGGTTCGTGCTGGCCTTGTACGTGGCCGAAGGCACTTGGTACCGCTATCTGAAAATGGGCTTGCTGACGAACCCGCCCAAACCGCCATTCGATTGAACCAAGCTGCGAAATCAGGATCACGAGTATTCATGCCGAACCCCATGCTGAACCGACGCCAGTTCATCCGCACCCATACCGCCGCCGGCGCTGGCCTCGCCATCGCGGGCATCGCTTTGCCGGCCTGGGCCCAGTTCCGGGTCGAGATTTCCGGCGTGGGCGCCACTCAGTTGCCGATCGCGATCGTCAAGTTCCGCGACGAAGACCGCGCCACGCCCTCGTTGTCGCTCTCGGCCATCGTGCGCGCCGACCTCGAACGCAGCGGCGCTTTCCGCAGCATCGACGCGCCCGGCGCGCTCGACGAAGCGGCCCGCCCGGTGATGACCGAATGGCGCAGCCGCGCGGCAGATGCCTTGGTGGCGGGTTCGATCGGGCGGCTGGCCGACGGCCGCTTCGACGTGCGCTTCAAGTTGTGGGACGTGGTCAAGGGCACCGAACTCGGCGGCCAGGCCCAGGCGGTCGACGCGAGCGACCTGCGCCTGGCCGCGCACCGCATCGCCGATTTCATCTACGAAAAACTCACCGGCGACAAGGGTGTGTTCTCGACCCGCATCGCCTACGTGACCAAGGGCGGTGGGCGCTTCACGCTGCGCGTGGCCGACAGCGACGGTGAAGGCGGCCAGGTGGCGCTGAGCAGCCCCGAGCCGATCATCTCGCCGGCCTGGTCGCCTGACGGCAAGCAGCTGGCCTACGTCTCGTTCGAGAGCCAGAAGGCCGTCGTCTACACGCAGGACGCGTCGAGCGGCGCGCGCCGTGCCATCGCCAACTTCCGCGGCTCGAACAGCGCGCCTGCCTGGTCGCCCGACGGGCAGACCTTGGCCCTCACGCTGTCGCGCGACACCGGCTCGCAGCTCTACCTGATGGCCAGCACCGGCGGCACGCCGCGGCGCCTGACCACCAGCTCGGCGATCGACACCGAGCCTGCGTTCGCGCCGGATGGCCGAGGCCTCTACTTCGTGAGCGACCGGGGCGGCGGCCCGCAGATTTACCGCACCGGCCTGAGCGGCGGCAACGTCGAGCGCATCACCTTCAACGGCGCGTACAACATCAGCCCGGCGATCAGCCCCGACGGGCGCACGCTGGCCTACATTTCGCGCCAGGGCGGTGGCTACCGCCTCTACACGCTCGACCTGACCGGCAACGCCCAACCGGTGGCGCTGACCGACACCAACGACGATGAGAGCCCGAGCTTCGCGCCCAACGGCAGGCTCATCATCTACGCCTCGCGCGCCCAAGGGCGCGATGTGTTGATGACGACCACGCTCGATGGCAAGATCAAGGCGCGGCTCATTTCCACCACGGCCGATGTGCGTGAGCCCGTGTGGGGCCCGTACGGCCGCTAGGGCAGGCCCTGAAGTTTCAACGACGAGGATGAACCCATGAACACACGAAAATCTCTCTCGAGCCGCAACGCTCTGATGTCGGTGCTGGCCGCGGCCGCACTGGCCACGCTGTCCGGCTGCTCCACCACCAGGCTCGACACGCCGGTGCCGGTCGAGTCGCGCACCGGCAGCAGCGCCGGCTCGGGCACCAGCGGCGCCAACACCGCGGGCGCGAGCCAGAGCGCCGTCACGCCGGTCGACCTGAGCAAGGACGCGAACGCCTCGGGCACGGGCCGTGTCGTCTACTTCGACTTCGACAGCTTCGCGCTGAAAGACGAATACCGCCCGACCGTCGATGTCTACGCCAAGTCGCTGAGCTCCGACCGCAAGAAGCGCCTCGCCATCGAAGGCCACACCGACGAGCGCGGCGGGCGCGAATACAACCTGGCGCTCGGCCAGAAGCGCGCCGAGGTTGTGGCCCGCGCGATGGCGCTGCTCGGCGCCACCGACACCCAGGTCGAGGCCGTGAGCTTCGGCAAGGAGCGCCCAGCCGTGCAGGGCAGCGACGAAGCGGCCTGGGCCAAGAACCGCCGCGCCGAACTCAACTACAAGTGAAGGGCGCTGTGATGTGGCGTTCGCCTCGGGCCTTTTGTGGCGCGCTGAGCGGCCTGTGCCTGAGCGCCGTGCTGTTCGCGCCGGCGGCCCACGCTGGCCTGTTCGACGACGACGAGGCACGCAAGGCGATCCTCGACCTGCGCGCTCGCATCGAGCAGGGCAACGAGCTTCAGCGCACCCGATCGGCCGAACAGACGGCGCTGCTCACCGAGCAGATCAACACGCTCAAGCGCAGCCTGCTCGACCTGAACAACCAGATCGAACAGCTGCGTGGCGACAACGCGAAGCTGCGTGGCCAGAACGAGCAGCTCGCGCGTGACCTGTCGGACGTGCAGCGCTTGCAGAAAGACATGCAGGCCGGCGTAGACGACCGCATCCGCAAGATGGAGCCGCAGAAGGTGTCGTTCGAAGGCCGCGAGTTCCTGGTCGAGCCCGAAGAAAAGCGCCAGTACGACGAAGCGATGGACGCGCTGCGCAAGAGCGACTTCGAGCGCACCGCCAGCCTGCTCTCGGCTTTCCGCCGGCGTTACCCGGCCAGCGGTTATGGTGAGTCGGCGCAGTTCTGGCTCGGCAACGCGCAATACGGCGCGCGCCAGTACAAAGACGCGATCGGCTCGTTCCGTGCGCTCGTGAGCGCTGCACCCGACAGCCCGAAGTCGCCCGAAGCGCTGCTCGCCATCGCCAACTGCTACGCCGAACTGAAAGACGGCAAGACCGCACGCCGCACCATCGAGGAACTGGTCAAGACTTATCCGAAATCCGAAGCCGCCCAGGCCGGCAAGGAGCGCCTCGTTTCCCTGAAGTGAGGGTTAAGCCCGGCCGACGCGCCGGGTGTGCGCAACACCGCGTGCCTAGAATGCGGGCATGCAAGAAGTCGACTTGAAGGCCCTGTCCACGCTCGTGCTGTGGGCGTCGTTCGGCCTGTCCGTGCTGTTCGGTGCCATCACGCAGCGCACCCATTTCTGCACCATGGGTGCCGTGTCCGACATCATCAACATGGGCGACTGGGCACGCATGCGCATGTGGGTCATGGCGATGGGCGTGGCGATGGTCGGCTTCAATGCGATGGTGGCGCTGGGCTGGCTCGATGCCTCCAAGAGCATCTACGGCGGGCCGCAGTTCATGGGACTTTCGGCTCTCGTAGGCGGATTGATGTTCGGCTTCGGCATGGTGCTGGCGTCGGGCTGCGGCAGCAAGACACTGGTGCGCATCGGTGGCGGCAATCTGAAGTCGCTGGTGGTGTTCGTCGTGCTCGGTGTGGCGGCGTTCGCCACGCTCAAGGGCATCACCGCAGTGGCGCGTGTGGCCACCGTCGACGCGGTGTCTGCCACGCTCGCGGCGTCGCAAGACCTGCCTTCGTTGCTTGTGGCACCCACCGGCCTGGCCAAGGGCCTGCTTGCCGCGCTGCTCGGTTCGTGTATCGGCGGGCTGCTGATCGTGTGGGCACTCGCGCGCGCCGAAGGCCGCTCGGCCGACAATCTGCTCGCCGGCCTGGGCGTGGGCGCGATCGTCGCCGCGGTGTGGTGGGTGTCGGGCCGGCTCGGTTATGTGTCCGAAGACCCCAACACCTTGCAAGAAGCGTTCGTGGCGACCAATTCGCGCCGCATGGAGTCGTTGAGTTTTGTGTCGCCGGTGGCCTACACGCTCGACTGGCTGATGTTCTTCAGCGACAAGAGCAAGGCGCTGAGTGTGGGCATCGTCGCCGTGGTCGGCGTGGTGGCCGGCTCGGCCGCCTGGGCGCTCGCGTCACGCAGCTTTCGCTGGGAAGGCTTCGGCAATGCCGGCGACACCGGCAACCACCTGGTCGGCGCCGTGCTGATGGGCGTGGGCGGCATCACTGCGCTGGGGTGCACGGTGGGGCAGGGGCTCTCCGGCGTCTCCACGCTGAGCCTGACGAGCTTCATCGCGCTGGCCGCGATCATCACCGGCGCGGTGGCCGCGCTGCGCTTTCAGATCTGGCGCGTCGAGCATGAAGCTTGAGGTGGGTGTGTCGATGCCCGACTTTGTGACACCCGACCCTGAAGCCGACGCCGAGCGCCGCTTCGGCGGCCTGCGGCGCCTGTATGGCGAT
>JAYVTD010000272.1:0-6427 GCA_043774765.1 Rhizobacter sp.
GAGCCGCGTCTCGCGATCGAGCAGCACCTGCGCCTTCTCCTTGGCCGCCACGCGCACAAAGCCAGCCATCGTGGTGCCCATCAGGGCTGCGGCTTTGGCAACGATGGCCTTCTCTTCGGCGTCCATCTTGAGATCGAAGCGGGCTGCGGCGGCCATGGCAAGCTCCAGACATTTGGTACGGCATTCTACCGTATTGAATTTCTATGGCTCAGAGGGCGAGACGGGCGAGCGCCGTAGCGGCAACTTCGCCGCTAAGGTGCCCCAACACCACGCTCGTCAAACGCTTCGGTGTATGGACGGTGCCGAAGCAGGCGTTGACGGTGCGCTGGCCATCCGTCAGCGTCTGGTCGGGCATGACCTCTGAGAGCAGACCTTCAGTCTCATCACCCCGCGATCAGCACCCGAAAAAGGCGGCACCGATCAACAGACTCGCACCGCTTGTCGTCATCGAACACCGCTGCTCATCGTCTGCGGCTGTCGAGCCCGACGCCGGGCGCGCATGGTGCGGATTCCGGCCGCCGCTGCTCAGGCTGCCTGCTTCAGCCGCTCGATGCGCTGTTCCATCGGCGGGTGGGTAGAGAACATGGCCATCAGCCCGCTGGGGCGAGCGCTGATGCCCATGGATTGCATGGCCTTGGGCATCACGCCTGGGTCCAACCCGCCCAGGCGGGCCAGCGCGTCGATCATCGGCTGCTTGCGGCCCATCAGTCGAGCAGCGCCGGCGTCGGCGCGGAACTCACGCTGTCGCGAGAACCAGGCCACGATCAACGCAGCCACCACACCCAGCAAGATGTCCATCACGATGGTGGTGACGTAGTAGCCCATGCCCGGGCCTTCGTTCTGGTTGCGCAAGACGACCTTGTCCACGAAGTAGCCGATCACGCGCGACAAGAAGACCACGAAGGTGTTCATCACGCCCTGGATCAGCGCCATGGTGACCATGTCGCCATTCGCCACGTGGGCCACTTCGTGGCCGATCACGGCTTCGACCTCTTGTCGCGTCATGGACTCGATCAGCCCGGTGGACACGGCCACCAGGGCCGAGTTCTTGAACGCGCCCGTGGCGAATGCGTTGGGCGGCCCTTCGTAGATGCCGACCTCCGGCGTCTTCACGCCCGCTTGTTTCGCAAGACGTTCGACGGTGCTCACCAGCCAGGCATGCGTCGGGTCGGGCGAGCCATTGATCACCTGCAGCTTGGTGGTCCACTTGGCCATGGGCTTGCTGATCAACAGCGAGATGAATGCGCCGCCGAAACCCATCACCAGCGCAAAACCCAGCAAGCCGGTCAGGCTGAGGCCGTTGGCAGTGAGGAATTGGTTGAGGCCGAGCACGTTCACAGCCATGCCCAGCACGAGCATCACGCCCAGGTTGGTTAATAAGAACAAGGCAATGCGTTTCATCAGAGAGTTCCTCTATCAGCGTCTATCGCGGCCCCCGCCAAGGGACTTGGCGTTGGGGTTCAATCCCGTAACGAAGACCCGGCCCGGCGGATGCACTTCGCCCCGATCGAGTTGGCCAGTTCAGGCCATAACCGGCGAGGGTCTGCGGCGCTTGATCGCGAGGATCAATGCACTCAAGCCTTCTCCCAGCGCCAGCAGCAGCACACCGCCCATGGCCCAGACCACCCAGATCGCAGGTGCCAACCAGGCGAACAAGCTTGGAGCGTGGGTCAAGGCGTACTCGACCCAAGGGGTGAAGGTGGACACCACGGCGCCCCATTGCTCCTGCGCTCCCGCAGGCAGCCAAACGGCCAGCCACTCGGGCGGCTTGAGCGAGCCTACCTGATGGGCCCCCTCCGCCAGTCTGCCAGCAGCGCCGGCTGCCTTCGCGCCGGCAAACCCCGCGCCCCATTGCGCCGCCGCATGCAGCGCCCAGGCGCCCAAGGACCAAAACGCCAACAAACAACCCGTCACCAGCCAAGCCACTCCGTGCCACATGCTCTTTCCTTCGCTTCTGCTCAATCCGACGATCATCCGTAGATTTTGCAATCGAACAAAGCAGACGTTTCGTGGTCCCAGGTTCGGTTTTTACGAACGAGTCCCGGCCGGCCTGGCGCTGCGACTCGGCGTGAGAGCTTCGCTTCGTCAGACGAACGGCGTCTGCGCACGGCACCGGCCAAGCACCGCCGCGAGCACGATCCCGTCGCGCATTTCCGACAGACTGCCCAGCCGTGTGCGCCGTACCGGTCGCGCCGCGGCGGGCGCCACCGGCGCCGGGGTTCTGGTCGGTGCATTGCGCCATGTCACGAACTCCGGCGCTGGCGAAGCCGACAGCACGGGTGCCGGCATGGCCGTCGGTGCCTCTTGCATTTCGGGCTCGGAGTTGCCAGCCAGCCCGTCCTCCTGAAGCTTCTTGAGCCACGGCAATACGACATTGAAGACAGCCGCCACAACAACGGCCACGATCACCAGGAGCGTTTCCAGGTTCATCGCAGGCCGCCCTTCTACGCCGCGCGCCGGGGTGCCGGCGGTGCATCGTCGGTGGCCGCAATGGCGTCGCGCATGGCGGTGTCGGCCTGCACGTTCTTCATGCGGTAGTAGTCCATCACGCCGAGGGTGCCCTGGCGGAAGGCCTCGGCCATGGCGCGCGGCACCTCGGATTCTGCCTCGACGACGCGGGCGCGCACTTCCTGCTCCAGTGCCACCGCCATCGCACGGCGCTCTTCGGCCTTGGCTTGGTCGATCTGCAGCTTGGCGCCGATGTTCTCGCCGACATCAACATCGGCGATATCGATGGACAAGATCTCGTAGGCCGTGCCGGCGTCCAGTCCCTTGGACAGGATGTGTGCTTGGAGTTGTGGTCCGGGTTCTCGAGCACATTCTTGTGTGAAGCCGCCGAGCCGATGGTGCTCACCATGCCCTCGCCGACGCGCGCGATGATCGTCTCTTCGCCCGCGCCGCCGACCAGGCGGTCGATGTGGGTGCGCACCGTGACGCGCGAGACGACCATGAGCTGAATGCCGTTTTTCGCCACCGCGGCGATCTTGGGCGTCTCGATCACCTTGGGCAGCACCGACATCTGCACCGCCTCGAGCACATTGCGCCCGGCAAGGTCGATGGCGGCGGCGCGCTTGAACGGCGGCGGGATGTTGGCCTTGTCGGCCGAGATCATCGCGTTGACTACCCGCACGACATTGCCGCCCGCCAGATAGTGGGCTTCCAGGTCGTTGATGGAGATGTCGATCCCCGCTGTGACCGAGCTGATTCGTGCCGTCACGATCACGCCGGGAGGAACGCGGCGCAGCCGCATGGCGATCAGTGTCATCAAGCCCACGTACGCACCCGAGGCCCAAGCCGCAATCCGCAGCGGGATGGGCACCAGGTAGAGGACGATGGCGACGACCGCCAGCAACCCAATGAGTACGCCGAAGTTGCCGAACAAACCCACGATCTCCGAGATGCCCATGACCTTCTCCTCGCTTGAAATGTTTGATTCGGCTTGCGGCCGTCGCTGCGAATCCGAGGGCTGTCGACGCGGCTCGCCGCAACGGACTCGCCCGCTACGTTGAGGTCCTTGCCAGCAGGCTCCGGTCCGGCGACCGAAGCATCTCGCGGTGCAAGCCCCAGTGCTCGACGGCAGCGGTCAACACGATCGCTTCGCCATCGGCAACCTGCCCATCGGCCTCGGCGATCTCGATGCACAGGCGCAGCAGCTTTCGCCTCAGCGCTGGATCCTCGATCTCGCCCATCAACCCGGCCAGCGTGCGGTCATCCACCGGGCACGAGTCAGCCCATTGCAGTTGTTCGCTCGACAAGAGGTCTTCGCAGAAGCCGTCCAGGACGGCATGGAACTCCTGCCGGTCAAGACCCAGTTGCTCGTGAACGGCCAGGCGATCGAGCAGTTCGAGCTCAGTCTTACCGATGTCGCGGTCTGCCAGGACGGTCAGCGCGACGATGCGGGCGGCAGCGTGTGGGCTGTTGTATAGATAGGTGCGCATGTAGTCTTCTCCGAGGTTGAGGAGTTGCAGTCAATCGAAGATGTCGCTCAACCACGACTTCCTCCGGACGGTGTTCCGATGGCGGTCGTGCCGGTAGTCCGAGTCGACGAACTCGGGCTGACGCCCGTTGTTCGTTGCGTTGGATCTTGCGGGCGTCGCCGAGGCAGAGCGTTCGATCAGCTTGTCGAGCTCGCCTCGATCGAGCCAGACACCCCGACAGCTGGGGCAATAGTCGATCTCGACACCTTGGCGATCGGTCATCACCAGTGCGGATTCAGGGCAGGCAGGGCACTTCATGGTCTTCTCCTTGAGCGGGTCGTTCATCTGGGCTGCTGTTCGCCACCGCCACCGCCACCGCCATCGCTCAGCGGGATGGCGCGTTGGCGCAGCCGCCTGGTGTCATTTCCGCGCCGCCACTGGCGCATCAGGAAGCGCGCGGCCCGCGACAAGGCTTTGTCCAGGGCCGTACGCCAGTCAGGGGCCACGGAAGCGACCACCAAGGTACCGGCGACGTCGCTCGTGATCTCGACCTGGCAGCGCTTGTCGATGCCGCCGCGCGGGCCATTGACATCGGACAGCTGCACGGTGGCTCTCGGCACCAGCCAGTCGATGCGGCGAAACACGAAGCGCAAACGGCGTTGCGCCACGTCCCGCAGCTCGTCGGCTTGCGGATCACGGGACTTGAACAGAACCTGCATCACAGCTCTCCATCGGTTGCGGGACAGACGGAAGCTAGGGCACATCGGCGTTTCAAAAAAGAAGCAAATCAATGACTCCAACGTCGGAAAAACCGATACATGCGGTCAACCGATGCCAAGGCCCGCAGCCCGATCCGAACTGGTTCGCTTTTCCCGAACCTGGTCCCTCGGACACCCTGCTTCTTCCCGGCGCCGACCCAGCCGATATTCGCATCTGTTCCAACACTCTTGAGGTTCGCCAATGAAGACTCGACTCGGCAGCAACGGCCAGCAGGACGCTGCCTGGCAAGCGCGCGTCATCGATCGACTGCGCAAGGCCCTTCAGCCTCTGCAATGGCTGCTCGCCCAGGTCAATACTTCGCCCGATGGCGTCGACGGAGCTGAGGCCGGCGTCCAGCAGCGCCGCAGCGTTGTGATCACGATGCGCAGTTCGTACCCGCTCAGCGCCTCTGCGTCGCACACGTCGTGGCTGGCGCGCCAACCGCGGGCGCTGGCGCTGATCCCGGTTCGAATTGCGACTGCGCAGCCCGATCCACGCGGACAGCGTCGCCACAGGCCCTAGCCGAACCGTTTCGGTTCAGGAGTCGTCCGCCGGGCGACCTCTTCTCGATCAGTCCCGCCCGACCCATTGGGCTCTACCTGGAAGACAAAGCCGCCATGCGTACCTACCCCTGCAACAGTCCCGAAGCCGCCGCCCGCCTCGTAGCCCTCGTTCTCATCGCCGACGGGCATGTGTGCCGATCCGAACTGGACGCCCTCGACCACTTGGAGGCTGCGCATGAACTCGGTCTGCAGCCCGGCGCCATGCCGGGCATCGTCCAGACGCTTTGTGAAGACCTGCTGCTCGGTGCCTATGCCAGCGGCTCGCTTCTGGCAAACGTCGACGACGACGCCCTGGCTTGCCTGATGGCCGAATCCGGTGCTACGGGTCAGGGTGTTGCGCCTGGCCGTCGCGGTCGCTGACGCGGACCGCCACCTCGCTGAGGGCGAAGTGCTTGTGCTGGACGCCGCGCGGCGCCATTGGCCTGGCGCTGAAGCTGCAGCAGCGTTCGACCGAACGCCTGCTGCACAGCAGTCGGCCTGAGCGTGCCCGTCAAGCGCGCGCTGCGTCCAGCAGCTGCACCACCAGAGGGTGATGCTGCCCTCGGCGCGACCGGATGGCATGAATCTCTTCCGTCAGGTCTTCGCACCGGCCGAGCAGCCGCAATCCGCGCATCATTGAAACGTCTGGGGCGCCGAGCCGGCTCACCGGGAATACGCCGAGCCCACGTGCTGCAAAGACAGCCAGCAAGGCACTGTCTTCGAACTCGCCGACGATCCGCGGGCGCAGGCCCTGTGCTTCAAACCAGCGATCGAGCCTGAACCGCAACGCCGAGTGTCCGGTGGGCAGGAGCACGGGCAGGCGATCGAGTGATTGAGGGAACCCCGCCACATCGGCGGTGCGAACGAGCGCCGCAGGGCCGAACCACTCCACAGGCGACTGGACCACGCGCTCACTGGTCAGGCGCAGGTTCGGATTGTTGGGCGCTGCCTGCCCGGCCAGCACCAGATCCAGGTGGTGCAATGCCAGTTCGGCCAGCAATTGCCCGATCTCGCCCTCGTGGCACAGCAACCGCAGCGAGGGCGTGGCCAGTATGGGCTCGAGCAATGCGTGCGCCGCCAGCTTGGAGATGCCGTCCGAGAGGCCGACCGCCAAACGTGCCAGTTTGACGCTAGCCGCGTCGCGCACTTCCTCGGGGATCGCCTGCCCGATCTGAAAGACCTTCTCCGCCCGGTCAAAGGCAGCCTGAC
>JAYVTD010000273.1:0-3742 GCA_043774765.1 Rhizobacter sp.
GCCGTGTTTCGCCCGCAAGACCTTCGCCGCCTCGACCATCGCGCGCAGCTTGCCGACCGCGGTTTCACGCGGCAGGTACTTCATGCCGCAGTCGGGCGCAAGGATCACGTTTTCTGCCTTCACATAAGGCAGAGCCCGTTCGATGCGCTGCACGATGGTGTCGACCGCTTCGACGGCGGGGTCGGACAGGTCGATGCAGCCGACCATCACGCGCTTGCCGTCGAGGGCCTGCAAGGCCGAGCAGTCGAGCTGCGATTGCGCGGTCTCGATCGACACCTGCTTGCAACTGCACTGCGCCAGTTCCGGCAAGAAGGAATAACCGCTCGGCCGCGCGTGGATGATCGCGGCGTAGCCGAAGCAGATGTGCACTGCCGTCGTGCCGGTGATGCCTTCGAGCGCGCGGTTCAGCGCCGCGAGACCGTACTGCCGCGCCTTCTCGGGCCGCGCCTGCATGTAGGGTTCGTCGATCTGCACCACGTCGGCGCCGGCCGCGAACAGGTCGCGGATTTCGGCGTTGACGGCTTCGGCGTAGTCCATCGCCGCTTCTTCTTCGCTCTTGTAGTAGTCGTTCTGCGCCTGCTGCAGCATCGTGAACGGGCCGGGCACCGTGATCTTCACCATCCGGTCGGTGTTGGCGCGCAGGAACTTCAGGTCGTCGACTTCGACCGCGTGCTTGCGGCGGATCCGGCCGACGATGCGCGGCACCGGGTTCGGGTGGCCCGAGCGGTCGAGCGCGGTGCCGGGGTTGTCGAGGTCCACGCCTTCGAGCGCTGTCGCGAAGCGGTTCGAATAACTCTCGCGCCGGATCTCGCCGTCGCTCACGATGTCCAGGCCTGCTTCTTCTTGCGCCCGGATCGCGATCAGCGTGGCGTCGTCCTGCGCCTGTTCCAGGTACTGGGGCGGAATGCGCCACAGCTCGCGCGCACGGGTGCGCGGCGGAAAGCGCCCGGCGAGTTTTTCGCGATCGATCAGCCAGTCGGGTTGCGGAAAGCTGCCGACGATGGTGGTGGGAAACAGCATGGTGTTGGTCTCCGTTTCAGTGGCGTTCAAACGCCCAGGTAGGCGCGCTGGATTTCGGGGCGGGCGAGCAGCTCGTCGGGCGCGCCGTCGGCGACGATGCGCCCTTCTTCGAGCACGTAGGCGCGGGTCGAGACGCCCATCGCCATCACCACATTCTGCTCGACCATCAACACCGACATGCCTTCGGCGTTGATGCGCCGGATCGCTGCGAACATGTCGTGCACGATCAGCGGCGACAGGCCGAGCGAGGGTTCGTCCAGCAGCAAGAGCCGCGGCCGTGCCATCAGCGCGCGCGCGATCGCGACCATCTGCTGTTGCCCGCCCGAGAGTTCACCGGCCGGGCTGGCGAGCTTTTCGCGCAAAACCGGAAAGAGTTCGATCGCGGCTTCGAGCGACTGCCGGCGCTGCGCTTTCGCGGCCGGCAGATAACTGCCGAGTTCCAGGTTCTCGAGCACGCTCATGCCGGTGAACAGGCGCCGGCCTTCGGGCACGATCGCGATACCGGCTTCGCAAAAGCGGTGTGGTGCGAGCTGCGTGATGTCGTTCCCTTCGAACACGATGCGCCCGGCGCGCGCACGCAAGATGCCGGCGAGCGTGTTGATCAGCGTGGTCTTGCCGGCGCCGTTCGGGCCGACCACGCACAGCAGCTCGCCGGTGCGCACTTCGAGCGACACGCCCCAGAGCGCGGGCGCGGCGCCGTAGGCCACCTGCAGGTCGTGGACTTCAAGCATGGGCTGGCTCCAGATGGGGTCTGCCCAGATAGGCGGTCATCACTTCGGGTCTTTGCATCACGTCGGTGGCGCTGCCTTCGGCCAGCAGTTCGCCGTGGTTGAAGACGACGATGCGGTCGGTCAGCGCCATCACCGCGCGCATCACGTGTTCGACGAACACGATGGTCGAGCCCTGGTCGCGAATGCGGCGGATCAGCGCCACCGCAGCGTCGATCTCGCTCGGCGTGAGGCCGCACAAAACTTCGTCGAGCAGCACCAGGCGCGGCCGCGAGGCGAGCGCGCGGGCGAGTTCGAGGAACTTGCGCTGGTGCAGGTTCAGGTCGTCGGGGTGCGCGTTCGCCTTCTCGATCAGGCCGGTGAATTCGAGCCAGGTCATGGCCTGCTTGCGCGCGGCCGCGGGGTCGGGCACCGCACCGCCGAACATCGTTGCCAGCGCCACGTTGTCGAGCACGCTCATGTGCGGGAACGGGCGCGGGATTTGATAGGTGCGGGCGATGCCGGCGCCGGCGATGCGGTGTGCCGGCAGGCCGGCCAGGTTGCGGCCCTCGAACACGATTTCGCCGGCGGTGGGTGTGTAGTGGCCGCTGACGACGTTGATGAAGGTCGACTTGCCCGAGCCGTTCGGGCCGAGCAGACCGAGGATCTCGCCGCGCCGCACATCGACGTCGACACCGGCCAGCGCGCGCACGCCCTTGAACGACTTCTGCAGGCCACGCACACGCAGCAGCACTTCACCGTGGTTCGCCGGCACGGCGGCGGTGGCAGTGGCCGGTGCAGGAACGAGCGTCGACGGCGCATGCGCCGCTCCCGGGGCCGCAGCGCGCTTGCCGAACAGGCGCTGAAGCCGCAGCAGAATGCCGTCGGGCATGAACAGGATCGCCGCGATCAGCACCACGCCGATCATCGCCTTGCCGGCGATCGCGTGGTCGGCCGCGGTGAAGCTGTAGAGCAGTGCGGTGATCGCGACTGCGCCGACCGCCGGGCCGGCCCAGTGCCGTGTGCCACCGAGCACGCTCATCAGGACCACCGTGAGCGGCACCGTGATCGTGAACACATCTCCGGCTGTCACGTACGACAGGAAGAGCGCATGGATGCCACCGGCCGCACCGGCCAGCGCGCACGAGATCGCGAGCGCGATCAGCTTGTAGCGGTAGGTCGGCACGCCCATCACCTCGGCGGCGTCTTCGTCGTCGTGGATCGCGAACAGGCCAGCGCCGAATTTGGAGACGAAGATGGCCCACGCGACCAGCATCGTCACGGTTGCCGCAGCGAGCGCGAGCAGGTAGAAGGTGGACGACTGCGTCGGCCCGATCGCTGGCACCGGCACGCCGCTGAGCGGCACGCCGTTGCCACCGTCGATCGGCGTGTTGACGACGATGGTGCCGATCACAAAGGTGATCGCCAGAGTGAGCAGCGCGAACAGTTCGCCACGCACACCCTTGACGCGGAACACGACCGCGCCGAGCGCCACGCCGAGCGTGGCCGCCACCAGCGCGGCGACTGGCAGCGTCCACAGGAACGGCCACTCGTAGCGCGCGAGCAGCGTGCTCGTGGTGTACAGGCCGGCGCCGAAGAACGCGCCATGGCCGAACGAGAAGTAGCCGGTGTAGCCCGACAGGATGTTCCACGAGGTCGCGAGCACGATCCAGTGCAGCATCAGGTACAGCAGCGAGTCGTAATACGCCGGCAGGCCGAGCTGGGGCACAAAGGCCAATGCGACGCCGGCGGCAACGATGATGAGTGGCGTGCGTTTCATGACGTGCTCTTCATGTGGCCCGCCCGGGCCGCAGCACGAGAATGAAGATCAGCAGCGTGAACGACACGATCGGCGCCCACGACGGCGCCGTCACGGCCATCGTGATCGCTTCGCTGACACCGATCACGGTGCCTGCGATCAGCGGCCCGAGCGCACGGCCCAGCCCGCCCAGCATCACGGCGGCGAACACCACGCCGATCCACGCGTACATCTGCGACGGCGCGAGCGTGAAGCT
>JAYVTD010000274.1:0-4017 GCA_043774765.1 Rhizobacter sp.
GGACTCGGCGCCTGGTCTGGCCCGATGGGCCGAACGCGCTGCGCAGGTGCTGGGCCTGGACTACGCCGGCGTCGATCTCATGCCATCCGGGGCCACCACCGCCAGCGGTGTCCAGGTGATCGAAGTCAATGGTGTGGCGGCCTGGAGGGGGCTGCAAGGCGTGACGGGGTTCAACATCGCCCGAGCGATCGTCGACGACCTGCTCGACCGCAAGCTGGCGATCAGCGATGCCGGCAGGCCATCGGTCGAGCCGCGAAGCGCATGACGGCTGCGGCGCGCTTTCGGGCCAGCTTTCTTCGTGCCTGCGAGCTCGACGTGGCCGTGCGCAAGCCCGGCAACGTGAGCCAGGCCTCGCCGGGCCACCGCATGCAGGCCGCGATGTTCGTTGCCAGCGCGAAGGCCGCGGTGGGCCCGCTGCTGGAGCCCGGAGCGCGGGTGGGCGAGCGCATCGAGGCGGCCGTGGCTGCGACCTGGAGCGTGGCCGGCTGCAACACGAATCTGGGCATCCTGCTGCTGTGCGCACCGATTGCAGCGGCCGTCGAACGGCGTCCGGATGCGATGTCACCCCATGCCTTGCGAGAGGCGGTCCAGGCCGTGCTCGCCGGTCTCGATGTGGCGGATGCCAAAGCCGCCTATCGCGGTATCGCCCAGGCGCAACCCGGCGGGCTGGGCACGGTACCGACCCAGGACGTGCTTCAGCCGCCGAGCGTGGACTTGCGTTCGGCGATGACCCTTGCCGCATCGCGCGACAGCGTCGCGCGCCAGTACCGGGACGGCTACGCCGATCTGTTCGGCCTCGGCCTGACGGCGCTCGGCGCAGGGTTTGGGGCCGGCGCGGCTTGTTCGCCATGCAACCCGTCAGCCCTGACGATTGCTGCAGTGCAGCGCGTCTATCTGGCCTTGCTGAGCCGATTTCCCGATTCACACATTGTTCGCAATCACGGCGAATCGGTGGCACAGACTGTCATGGCTGCGGCGCAGGCATGGCAAACGAGTGCACTCTACGCTCGCTTGCCGGATGCCGAACCGGCGTTCGCCGAATGGGACGACGCGCTCAAGGAAGCCCGCATCAACCCGGGCACCACGGCAGATTTGACAGTGGCCACCCTGCTGATCGCCGGTCTGACGGACCCCGGCTGACGTCCCCTCGCGACGGAGCCTGGCCGCCGGCGCGCCAGCGCTGCTGCGGTGGCACGGAACGTGATAACAACCCAGCCGCCGCTGGCGAATCGGCCGGTGTCGAGATGGATAACGAACGCATCAAAGGAGATTGAAAACCATGGCAAAGATCGATCGCATGATGGTGGGGGAATCGCTCGTCGGTGACGGCAATGAGGTGGCGCACATCGACCTGTTGATCGGGCCGCGCGGGAGCCCCGTGGAAAGCGCGTTCGCGAACGCGCTGACCAACAACAAGGACGGATTCACGTCACTGCTGGCAGTGATCGCACCGAACCTCTTGACCAAGCCGGCCACCGTGATGTTCAACAAGGTCACGATCAAGGGCGCGAAGCAGGCCGTGCAGATGTTCGGGCCCGCGCAACGTGGCGTCGCCATGGCCGTGGCCGACTGTGTCGAGGACGGCACCATTCCCGCGGCCGAAGCCGACAACCTGTTCATCTGCGTCGGCGTGTTCATCCACTGGCTGGCCGAGGACGACAAGAAAATCCAGGACTACAACTACCGCGCCGTCAAGGAATCGATCAAGCGCGCCGTCATCGGGTCGCCTACCGCGGCGGAAGTCCTTGCCAAGAAGGGCACGGCAACCCATCCGTTCGCTGCGAACTGACGCGCCGAGCTGCCCTGGCTCACCAAGGCCAAACGCCCCGCGATCCACCAGGATCGCGGGGCGTTCTTCGTTTCGTTCGGTTCGGACAGGAGCGTACTGCCGATCACGAACGGAAGTTCATCGCCCTCCAGGCACCATGCCCGAGCCGATCAGCCTCAGCACGGCAGCCGCACGCGAGGGCTCGTCCTGCGGCGGCGCGCGGCGCTCGATCTGCACGCCCACGGCCACCACGTCGCCGAACTTCTTCGGCTTGACGACCTTGACCCTCACCCAGTTCGCGCCGAACTCGCGCAGCAGGATGTCGGCGATCGTCTCGGCGAAAGCCTCGAGCAATTGCAACCTGTGCTCGACGAGAAGGCGGCGCAACCGCTCGCAGACCACACCGTAGTCGATGGTGTCGCCAATGCGGTCGGTGTCGCATGCGTGCGCGCGAGCCAGGCCGGCGTGAACGTCAATCACCAGCGGCTGCGCTCGATGCAACTCGGTCTCGTGGATGCCGATGATGGTCTCACCGACAAAACCCTCGATGAAGATCAGGTCCAGCGGCAACGCCGCAGGCCGCTGGGAATAGGGAGGCAAAGAGGGAGGCGAAAAGGGAGCGGTTGAGGCAGGTTCCCGGGCGCTGTAATGACTGGTCAAAGTGGTCTCCATGGCGGCCGATTCGTGTGACGGCAGCATGCCCATTCGAAGCAATATGTGCGCCCAATCAATCGAAGGTAAGTATGTGCTTCAGCGCTGCTCGTTTTACCCGTTGCGCGGCCCCTGCTCCTGTATCAAGATCGGTGCCCTGCTGCGATTCCGGTCAGCAGGAACGAACTGGAGAGATCGATGGCGTTGACGCTTCGAAGGTCCGGGCAACCCGCCGACCCCCACGCGGATCGAGTCCTGAGCGTCGTGCGCAACGGCTTTCAAGAGCACGTGAACGATGTGGTGACACAGTCGTGGGGCCGCTGCTTCAACGACTACCGGTTGCAGCCCGACAAGCGCTGCGACCCGGCGGTGCTGAGTCGTGTCGCGCTCGAAGAACGCCTCGCACGTGGTGCCGACGTGATCGAGTGCGCCAGGTATGAGATGACCTCGCTGTACCAGCAACTCGCCGACACCGAATCGGCCGTGGTGCTCACCGACACCGACGGCGTGATCGTGCACATGGTCGCATCCCCCGAGTTCGCGGCCGAGGTGGGCCCGCTGGGCCTGCGCGACGGTGGCATCTGGAGCGAAGCCGAAGCCGGCACCAACGGCATGGGCACCTGCCTGGCGGCGGCGAGCCCGGTGTCGGTGCGGCGCGACGACCACTTCTTCACGCACTTCACTCAACTCACCTGTTCCGCGGTGCCGGTGTTCGATCCATCGGGGCAGATCTGCGCGGTGCTCGATGTGTCCAGCCGCTCCAGCCTGATGCAGCAGCACCTTCTGGTGTTGCTGGGCATGACGGCGCGCATGATCGAAAACCGCCTGATCGACAAGCAGTTTCGCGGCGCTCACCCGCTGCATTTCCACAGCCGCCCGGAGTTCGTCTATACGTTGCATGAGGGCAAGCTGGCCGTGGGCGAAGACGGCTGCATCCTGGCCGCCAACCGCAGCGCGCTGTTTCAGCTCGGCCTTCAATCGATGGACGAGATTCGCAAGCACCGCATCGAAGACCTGTTCCAGACCTCCCTGGCCGACATGCTGGAGCGCAGCGCGTCGTCGTCGTTTCATCCTGTCGTGACGTACCGCGCCAATGCGGCGTTGCGATTCTTCGCCGTGGCGCGGCGCCCTGCCTCCGAATCCGACGTGCACGCCCTCACCGCTTCACCACCCGCCCCGCCTGCGCGCATGCCGGCGCGCCTGGTCACCGTTCATCCCGCGCCCGCCGCGTCCACTTTCAAGGATGCACGCCTCGCCGCCGCCCTGGAGACTGCCAGGCGGGTGATCGCGCGCCGCACACCGGTGCTGTTGTGTGGCGAGACCGGCTCGGGCAAGGAGGTGTTCGCGCGGGCGCTGCACAACGCCAGTCCGAATTCCGCCGGTGCCTTCGTCGCCATCAACTGCGCCAGCCTGCCCGAGAACCTGATCGAATCCGAGCTCTTCGGATACCGCGCCGGCGCATTCACCGGCGCGCAACGCGCGGGGCGGCGCGGCAAGATCCTGCAGGCCGACCGCGGCACGCTGTTCCTCGACGAAATCGCCGACATGCCGCTCGAATTGCAGGCCCGCCTGCTGCGCGTTCTCGACGAACGTCGTGT
>JAYVTD010000275.1:0-20873 GCA_043774765.1 Rhizobacter sp.
GTCACCGCCACTGCCAACAGAAGCGGCAGCATCAGGCGCAACAGAAGTCGGTTGCGCAGCCCTTGGGGACGGTTACTCATGAGGGCGACCTGTCGTCCAGCGCCAATTGGTAGCCGAAGCCGCGAAGCGTGCGGATCAAGGTTCCGGAACCCACCAGCTTGCGCCGCAGGCGTGATACGTAAACCTCTGCCACGCTGTCACCCACCTCCAAGTTGCGCTCGGCCAGCGCATCAATCAGGGCGCGTTTCGGCACCAGGCGCGGCGCATGGCGAATGAGGATTCCGAGCACCTCGAACTCGCGCGGCGACAAGTCCATGGCCTGGCCCGCAACATAGGCGCGGCATTCTCGGCCCAACCAGGTGATGCCGCCATAGTGAGCCAACTCGCCGCGCGCGATCTGGGCACGGCGCATCAGCACCTCTATGCGCGCGTCGAGTTCGTCGACCGCAAAGGGCTTGACCAGGTAGTCATCGGCGCCACCGCGCAAACCGGTTACTCGGTCGATCACGCGGTCGCGGGCAGTGAGGACGAGCAGCGGCGTCGTGCGGTCGCGCTGGCGCAGTCTCGCAAGCCAGTCCAACCCGTCGCCGTCCGGCAAGCCCAGATCCAGCACGATCAGTTCTGCACCGTCTTGTGCAAGTGCAGCGTCGGCTTCGGCAAGAGACGCGGCATGGCGCGCCACCCAACCGCGGGCGCTCCAGCGCAGTGCCAGCTCACGGGCGATCACGGAGTCGTCTTCAACAAGCAGCACACGCATCGAGCAACCTTCAATGAGGTGCGACAGCCTACACCGTGGGGTTGATAGGTCTTTGCAAGCTTGGTCAGTAAAACTCGTTCTCTGCCATGCCCAGCCTGAACCGCCCACCATTTCATTTCCTGATGGCGCTCTTGTTCGGGGCACCATTCGGCTCGACTCTGGCCTGTCCGCCCCTATCCGACGACGGCGCCTCAAGTCTGTCGGCTGGCGACTTGCTCGCACGTGTTGCGCCGTGCCATCCTGATGTCCGCGCAGCTGAGCGGGCGCTCGCGGGAGCGCGCGCCGACATGCTCACCGCTGCGCAGCGTCCCAACCCGCAACTGACGCTGGGCGCGGCCAACCTCAGCCGGGATCTGGGGAGCGGCCGGTTCTGGGACAAAACCTTCGACCACCAGTTGCGCATCGACCAGTTGATCGAACGCGGTGACAAACCGGCCTTGCGCGTCGCCGCCGCCGATGCGTCCCGCGCCGCAGCCCGGGCGGACCTCGCCGAGGCGCTTCGTCAAGCCCGACTGACCACCTTGCGCAGCTACCACGACCTGCGCGCGGCGTTGGCCAGACGCGCGGAGCTGCAGTCCACGGCAACGCTCTACGATGAGTCGCGGCGCGCGCTGGAACGACGTGTCGGAGTTGGCGACGCCGCGCCGCTGGACGCGATCCGCTTCAAGCTCGATGCCTTGCGCCTGCAAGCCGACCTGAGACAAGCCGATGCCGACACGCGCACGCTGCGCTTGCAGCTGGCGTCGATGATCGGTGCCGAGGCGAAGGCCGAACGACTGACGCCAACAACCTTGGAGCCGGTAACGCTGACCGCGCAGAACTCGTCACAGAACCTCGACCGCCGCCCCGATGTGGTCGCAGCCCAGGCGCGCTTGGACACCGCACGAGCTGCGCGCGAACTGGCGCGTGCACTCAAAACGCGCGACGTCAGCGTCGGCGTGATGCTCGACCGATACCCCGTCAGCGAAACCAACAGCAGTGGCACGGGCAACACGGTCTCGGTGTTCGTGTCGATCCCGCTGTTCGTTCGCCACGCGTACGAGGGCGAGAACGCCCGGGCTGAGGCCGACGTGAACAGCGCCGAGGAAGTGCTGCGCCGCGTCCGCGCGGCGGCGCAGACGGACTTCGACCGCGCCGCTGCGCAATGGCAGGCGGCGCAGGCGCGGCGCCAGCTGATCGCTGAAGAACTTCTGCCCGCTGCCGAACGCGTCGCCGCCGGCGCGGAGCTCGCCTATCGGCGTGGCGCCAGTTCGGTGCTCGACGTGCTCGATGCCCGGCGCGCGCTGCGTGCCGCACACATCGAGCGCATCACCGCGGAGGCCGACTTCGCTAAGGCGGCCGCTGAACTGGACGCAGCCGGACAGAACGTCGACACCACCGCCTTGCCTTGAGTCCGCCATGACGCTTCGACCCCCACTTCATTTCACGCTGCTGCTGGTGGCTGCGCTGTGTGCCTGCAGCAAGCCCGAGTCCGCAGCGCCCGAAGCGTCGCCATCGGTATCGGGTGCAACGCTCTCGTTTCACGGTGCCAAGGACCCTCCGGGCGTGCGCCTGGCCACGGTCGGCAGCGACGGCAATCAGGCGCTGACGGTCACCGGCCGACTCGGCTGGGACGAAGACCGCACCGCACGCATCTATGCGCCATTTGCCGGCCGCATCGAGCGCCTGCGCGCCTCGATCGGGGACCGCGTGCGGCGCGGCCAGCCGCTGGCCGACGTGAGCTCGGGCGACATCGGCCAGGCGCAGGCCGACCTGCACAAGGCCGAGGCCGATATCAGCGTCACCCGCGCGGCGGCAGAGCGTGCCCGTGAACTGGCCGAAGGCGGCGTGATCGCTGGAAAGGACCTGATGCAAGCGCAGGCGGACCTGGCCCGCAGCACCGCCGAACGCGAACGCGCGCGGGCCAAGCTGGCGCAATACGGCGTCGCGTCGAACGCCATCACGCAGACGTTCAATTTGGTGGCGCCGATGGACGGCATCGTTGTCGACCGCAACGCCAACCCCAAGGCGGAGGTTCGCAGCGACCTCCAGGGCACGCCGCTGTTCGTGCTGAGCGACCCGACCTCTCTGTGGGCCACGCTCGACGTTGGCGAAGCTCAGCTGGCACTGTTCAAGCCTGGGCAGGCCGTGGAGCTGCGCGCAGCCGCCTGGCCGGACGACATGTTCAACGGCACCGTCAGCACCATCGGCGAAGCCGTGGACCCGACGACTCGGATGGTGAAGGTGCGCTTGCGCGTGCCGAACGCCAAGCGCCAGCTCAAGGCCGAGATGTTCGTCAGCGCTACCGTGAAGCAGGCAGCGGCATTGCCGTTCGTACCGGCCGACGCTGTGTTCACGCGAGGCGATCAGTCCTTCGCCTTCGTGCAGGGCGCCCCAGGCAGGTATGAGCGGCGTGGGGTGAGTGTGCGCAGCGCGGGCCCGCAGGCCTGGCTGGTGTTGAAAGGGTTGACGGTCGGCGAGCGCGTCGTGGTTGGCGGGGGCCTGTACCTCGATCAGGCACTGGACGCCGCCAAATGATGACCCGCTTCGTTCAGTTTGCGCTGAAGCAGCAGCTGTTCATCTGGCTTGGCCTGGCGCTGTTCGTCAGCGCAGGCGTGATCGCATTCCAGAACCTGCCAGTCGAGGCTTTCCCCGATGTGTCGGACACGCAGGTGAATGTGATCGCGTTGTACCCGGGGCGCGCGGCTGAAGAGGTCGAAAAGCAGGTCACGATCCCGATCGAGATCGCGCTGACCGGCATTCCGCACACGGTGCGGCTGTTCACGCACACGCAGTACGGTTTGACCTTCACGATGGTCACGTTCGACGACAAGGCGACCGACCAGGTGGCAAGGCAGCAGATTCTCGAACGGCTGCGAGGCATCGATCTACCGCAGGGCGTCGACGTGCAAGTGCCCCAACCCTCGACGGCGATCGGCGAGATCCTGCGCTTTCGGCTGCGCGGGGACGGCCAGACGCCCAAAGAGCTGCGTGAGCTGCAGGACTGGGTGATCGAGAAAGCGCTGCGCCAGGTGAGCGGTGTCGCCGACCTGGTGACGATGGGCGGCGCGATCAAACAGTACGAAGTCAACCCCGATCTGGAGCGGATGCGCGACCGAAAGATCACGCTGACCCAGCTTTTCACCGCGCTGCAACGAGCCAACGCCAACGCCGGCGGCGGCGCGATCACGCAGGGCCACCAGCAGTTGCTGGTGCGCTCGCTGGGCAGCTTTCGCAGCTCGGCCGACATCGAGCGTGTGGTCATTGCCGAGAACAACGGCACGCCGGTGCTGGTGCGCGATGTGGCGCAGGTGCGCGTCGGCCAGTTCCCGCCGCAGGGCCTGGTCGGGCAGGACGGCGCCGACGACATCGTCAACGGCATCGTCGTCATGCGCAAAGGCGACAACCCGTCGAAGGTGCTGGCCGGCGTGCGCGAGAAGATCGACGACCTGAATGCGCGCGGCCTGCCGCCCGGCGTGCGCATCGTGCCGTACTACGACCGCTCCTGGCTGATCGACAAGACCCTGCACACGGTGTTTGCCAACCTCACCGAAGGCGCGCTGCTGGTGATGTTCGTGCTGTTCCTCTTCTTGCAGAACCTGCGCGCTGCGGCCATCGTCGCCGTGGTCATTCCGCTGTCGCTGCTCGCAACCTTCCTAGGCCTGACTTTCGTCGGCATCCCCGCCAATTTGCTGTCGCTGGGCGCCATGGATTTCGGAATCATCGTCGACGGTGCCGTCATCGTGGTGGAGAACATCTTCCGTCGCCTCGGCGAACTGAACGAGCATCAGATGAAAAGCAAGGCGGAGCGGGCCAAGGCGGTGCTGCGCGCGACCGTCGAAATCGGACGGCCGACGGTGTTCTCCATGATCATCATCATCGCGGCGCACTTGCCGATCTTCACTTTGCAGCGACATGAGGGCCGCATCTTTTCGCCGATGGCGTGGAGCGTCACGTCGGCACTCGTGGGCTCGCTGGTACTGGCACTGTCGCTGGTCCCGTTGCTGTGCCTGCTGCTGTTGCGCAAGAACCTGCCGCACGAAGACAACCGGCTGGTGCGCGCTTGCAAGCGCATCTACCACCCGGTCTTGCAGTGGGCGCTTCATCGACCGCGAATGGTCTTGCTCGGCGCGGTCGCGACCTTGGCTGCCGCCTTGGCGCTCGGAACGACATTGGGGTCGGAGTTCTTGCCGGAACTGGACGAGGGCACGATCTGGGTCAGCACCGATCTGCCCGCGTCCGTCTCGCCCCAGGAGGCTCAGGACATCTCACGCGCGATTCGCGCTCGCATGCGGGCCATCCCGGAGGTCAACACCGTGGTAAGCAAGGTGGGGCGCCCCGACGACGGCACCGACCCAAAGAGCTTCAACATGTTCGAGGCCTTCGTCGAGCTCAAACCCGAGGACCAATGGCGGGCGGGTCTGCACAAGCGAGCGATTCTCAACGAGCTGGCTGGTGCGGTGAGTGCGAGCCCAGGTCTCGAGGCCGCCATCTCGCAGCCGATTCGCGACAACGTTCTGGAGAGCATCTCGCAGATCAAGGGCCAGATCGTTGTCAAGATCAAAGGTGACGACCTGAAGCAATTGGCGACGCTGGCGAGCCGCCTCGACGGCCTTGCGCGAGTGACGCCGGGTGTCGCACGGTCGTTTGTCGATCGCGAGGGCGAACTGCCGCAGGTGAAGATCGACATCGACCGCGACGCGGCAGCCCGCTACGGCATCAACGTCGGCGACATCCAGGACGTGATCGAGACGGCCGTAGCCGGCAAGGCCAGCTCCGAGCTTTGGGAAGGCGAGCGCCACTTCTCGGTCACGGTGCGCCTGGATCCGCAATTTCGGACTCTCGATGCGTTACCACGACTGCTGGTCACGGCAGCCTCAGGTGCGCAGATCCCGCTCGGTCAGCTGGCGCGCATCAGCCAGACCAGCGGGGCGATGAACATCGCGCGCGAGAACGGCACCCGCGTGGCCGCAGTTGGCATCTTCATCCGGGACCGCGACATGGGCTCGGTGGTGGCCGACCTGCAGGCCGCGGTCGCGAAGGAACTCAAGCTACCGGCCGGCTACGAGATCATCTGGTCGGGTGAGTTCGAGAACCAGCAGCGCGCGATGAAGCGACTGGCGTGGGTGGTGCCGCTGTCGATTCTGGTCATCTTCCTGCTGCTGTTCGACGCTTTCAAGTCGTTTCGCAGTGCGCTGCTGATCATCGCCAACGTGCCGTTCGCGCTGATCGGCGGCATCGTGGCGCTGGCTGTCACGGGCATCCCGCTGTCGGTGTCGGCGGCGATCGGCTTCATCGCGCTGTTCGGTCAGGCGGTGTTGAACGGCGTCGTGATGGTGACGTACTACAACCAGCTCCGGGCGCAAGGCATGGGCATGACCGAGGCGGTGGTTCAGGGCAGCCTCACGCGCCTGCGCACGGTGTTGATGACGGCCATGCTGGCGATGCTTGGCTTGCTGCCGATGGCGTTGTCGCATGCAATCGGCGCCGAGACGCAGCGCCCGCTTGCAGTGGTTGTAATCGGTGGACTGGTGTCGGCGACGCTGCTGACGCTGTTGGTCTTGCCGACGCTTTACGCCTGGTTTGCACGCAATGATCCGAAAGGGGACCGGCCATGAAAGCAACTTTTTCGCTGCTGCAGAAGATGGTTGGAATCTGCATCGTCGTGTCGAGCGCCGGATGCGCGATGCTCGACGACGCCCACGACGACCATTGGCACAGCGTCGCGGTGAAAGACGTCGTCCGCCGTGCGGACCTGCCCACCGACGTGGACAGATGCTGCGTTGACGCACAGGCCGGCGCAGCCAGCGACAAGGTCGCCGTTGTTCAATACCGCGTGGGCAAGGGTCTTTACAGCCATGCGTTCGTCACACGCCCAGAAGATCGGGTCAATGTCAGTGATCGTGTGGCGGTGAACCCAAGACTGTGCGCGTTGAGGCTCGCCAGTCCGGGGTAAGGTCAGCCGTAGGCTGTGTCCAACATGGCGAATTCGAGGTTTGCGCTGCAACCCCGTATTCACGTCGAACAGGCTTCGATGCTGCTGTCAAACGCTGATCTGCCGGAGAACGATATGCCCATACGAAACGAAGCTTCGATCAACGTCGCGCTCAAGTCGCTGCGCCCTACCCAGATGACCATTGGCTACTCGGAGGTGTTGCTCAAACGTCAGCAGTGGCGAGCGCTGAACAAAGGCAAGCAGAGCCAGTTCATCGTAGAACACCGGTTGCCGGCGGTCGTCGGCCCCAAGGGCAAGCACTACATCGTCGATCACCATCACCTCGCGCGTGCCTTGCTGGAGGAGCGCGTCGAACAAGCACACCTCGTCGTCTGGGCTGACCTGTCGGCACTCGCCAAGGATGAATTCTGGCTCGTGATGGACCATCGGCAGTGGGTCCATTCGTACGACGCGCGCGGCCGTCGGGAACCTTTCAGTGCGATCCCCAAGGGTCTGGAATCGCTGACCGACGATCCGTACCGAAGCCTCGCCGCTGCGGTGCGCATGGCCGGTGGCTTCCCGAAGGACCAGACGCCCTTCGCCGAGTTCTTGTGGGCAGACTTCTTCCGTCGCCGCGTGGCGACCGCGCTTTTGCGCAGCGACCCGGATTCGGCACTGTCTGCCGCGATGCAGGTCGTCCACGACAAGGCGGCGATGCACCTGCCGGGCTGGTCGGGGCGCAGCGCGAACAACTGACGTGGACGCGCGGGTCGGTGCGGCCTCCGACCGCGAAAAGACGGTCCCTAACATCGTGGCCGGTGTCTCTGTGGCGGGGCTGTTGGTCCCCGAAGCCATCGCTTACGCCGGCATCGCCGGTCTGGCGCCGCAACACGCCGTAGTCGCCAGCGTGGCCGGGCTGCTGGCCTACGCCTGCATCGGAAGCAGCCGCTACGCCATCGTGACGCCGACCTCGTCGTCTGCCGCGATCCTCGCAGCGGCGGTGGCGACCTTGAGTGCCTCGGGCCTGGCCGCGACCGAGACCGTCGTGCTGACAGGCGCGCTCGTGCTGCTCGTCGGCGTCTTGTTGGCGCTCGCGGCCGCAGCGCGCCTCGGTCACCTGGCCGCGTTCATATCGAGGCCGGTACTGCGCGGGTTCGCGTTCGGCCTGGCCATCACCATCGTGGTCAAGCAACTGCCGCACATCGCCGGTGTGCAGGTGACCGGCGGCCCGGCCCAGGTGCTGCTCCAACTCGGCCAGCAGTTCTCCACCTGGAACCCGTGGTCTCTGGGTCTGGGGGGCGTGGCCTATCTGTGCCTGCGCGTCTTCAAGCGCGTTCCGTATCTGCCGGTGGCGTTCGTCGTGATGGCGTTGGGCATCCTGGCCGCCATCACACTCGAGCTGCCTGCCCATGGGGTGCCGCTGGTCGGCGCCATCGACCTCGCCGACCTGCATTTGCAGTGGCCGACGCTCGACCGCGACGCGTGGCTGCGCGTCGGCGAACTTGCCATCCCGCTTTTCGTCATCCTGTATGCCGAGTCTTGGGGATCGATCCGCGCGCTGGCGCTGCGCCACGGCGACCCGGTCGATGCGAATCGGGAACTCGCAGGGCTGGGTTTCGCCAATCTCGTCTCGGGCGCACTGCAGGGCATGCCAGTCGGCGCTGGTTTCTCCGGCAGTTCGGCCAACGAGGACGCCGGCGCGAGCGGCAAGGCCGCTGGCTTGGTGGCGGCCGGCGCGATCGTCTTGCTGATGCTGGTGGCCAGCCACTGGTTGGCGCTGTTGCCGCAACCGGTGCTCGCCGCAGTCGTGATCTCGGCGCTCACCCATGCGCTCGACCCGCGCCCGCTGCTCGCGCTGTGGCGTCTCGGCCGCGACGAGCTGCTGGCCACGTGCGCCGTGCTCGCGGTGATCGTGCTCGGTGTGTTGCACGGCATGATGCTGGCGGTGCTGCTGTCGATCGTGGCCGCAGTGCGTCGCTTTTCCCAATCGCGCGTGGCGGTGCTGGGCGACCTCGAAGGCACGCGCGACTATGTCGAGGTCGCGCGGCACCCGAGCGCGGTCGAACGCGCCGGCGTGTTGGTGGTGCGGCCGGAGCAGCCGCTGTTTTTTGCTAACGCCGAACGTGCGCTGGCTGGGGTGCGCACGCTGCTCGACACACGCGCCGATGTGCAGGTGCTTGTGTTGAGTCTGGAAGAGAGCGTCGACCTCGACAGCACTGCGCTCGAAGCCCTGGCGGAGTTCAGCGCGTGGATCGCCCGCTCACACCGAGGCCTGGTGCTCGCGCGGGTGAAGGAGGATGTGCGCGAGCTGTTGCAACGCACTGCCATCGAAGGCCCTGCCACGCCTTGCTATTGGAGCGTCGCGGATTCGGTGGCTGCGGCGAGCGCCAACTTGCTTCCAGCGGCTGGCCGCAGCAGGTCTACCGAATGACCCGCCCTGGCGCCGCCGACCGCGCGCGCGAGCTCCTCATCAATTGGACGACAACCATGGTGGGTACAGAACTGCTTGCCGCAATCGTTCCGACTTCGATCAACCTGTTCCCTCCAGACCTCGCCTTCGAAGGTCGTCAGTCGGCGTCGTGCACGGTTCTGTTTCGTCTGCGTCGGTGTATCCACGAGAATCTGTTCACTTTGCTGCACAAGTGCACTTCCAGACTTGGCGCGCGGTCGAGCTGTTCCGTTCGCGGCTCAGGATCGTGTCCGAGAGTTTCTTCCATCCGTCAACGCTCTCCTCTGCCAATGCGCCTGTCCATTCTTTGCTGCGCATTGGCCCTGCAGGGTTTCGTGCAGGCCGCGACCTTCGCTGTCGACGATTCGGCGTCTGTCGTGCAGCAGCCGAGCGTTCAACTGAAGTGGCGCGAGCGCGCACCGGGCGCCCGGGCTTCGACCCTCGCAGACGCGACCACGCGCGTCAACCTGGTGCTGAACACCCGCCGCTGGGCCGGCAAACCGGCACGGGTGTTCATGCTGCTGGCCCCGCAACCTGTGCGGGTGACGGCAGTCTGGACAACGCGCGGGACTTTGAGTCCAGGACAGGTCCAGTCCGGCAGCCGCGCGCTGGTGTTCGCCGGCATCTTGCCCGCTTCGCTGCAAGATCAGATCGACGTCACCGTCACGACAGACGGCCGCGAACTCGGCGTAGCACAGCGGCTGCGCTTCAGCTATGAAGTCGAGGTGAATTGACGCCATGCGCACGACTGCACTCACGATGGCGCGCTTGTTCTTGCCGGTCGCAGCGGCCCTGGCGGTCGGCGGCGCGGCGCCAAGCGCACACGCGCAGTTCGCCGCCGCCATCACACCCCCGCGCTTCGAGCTCGAAGTGGAGGCCGGCAAGACGCAACGCAGCGTCCTCGAGATCACCCACGGGGGCCTGCAACCCGGCAGCTACCGCATCTACACCGCCGACTGGACCATGGCACCCGACGGCAACGTGGCCTTCAACAGCGAGGCGCTCTCTGTCGCCAGTTGCCGCCCCTGGGTTGCAGTGGAGCGGCGCGATGTGACCATCGCGCCGTCGGCCAGGATGCGCTACCGCTTCGAGATCAGCGTCCCCGCTGACGCGCCGCCGCAGGAATGCCGCTTCGCGTTGATGGTCGAGAGCGCGGAGCAGGCGGTGGGCTCCGGCGCCGTGCAGATTCCGATGAACGGGCGCATCGGCGTCATCGTCTACGTTCGAGTCGGCAGTGTGCGGTCAGACCTGCGTGTCGTCGAGTCGGGGACGGTCATCGCGGAAGGACAAGCCGTGCCGGCGTTGACGGTCGTCAACAGCGGTGGGGCGACCGGGCGCCTGGCAGGTTTCGTCAGCGCGACGCTGCCCGACGGCTCGGTCGTCGACCTCTCGCCCAACAGCATCCCGATCCTGCCGGGCATGCAGCGCAAGGTCGAACTCCTGCCCCTGCCGCCGGCCGATCGGCCGACCCAGGCGGCGCCGGCGCTGAAGTGGCCGCTGCGCGTCAAGGGGCGTCTGGAGAGCGGGCAACGCAACACCCCACCGATCGACATCGATGGTCTGATCAGCAAACCATGAAGGCCCGCCGCGGGTTCGTGGCCGTCGTGCTGTGCGGCGCGGCTTGCGGCGCCAGTGCGCAATACGTCGACCGCGAGATCGACCCTAAGACCTTGCCGCCCGACACCCAGGATGCTTCCTGGCTCGCGACCGGTACCGACCCCTCGGGCTGGCCCCGGACGTTTTCGCTGACGACGCGCTACCAGTCCTCGTCGATCGACGGTGGTCCATCGACGAGTGCCCTATGGAGCGCGCTGCGGGCGACGCTCGACACCCCCAACCACGGCGCGTTGACCCTGGATGCCGCTTACAGCCCCGACGCCGGTTCGCTGCTGGGCACCCCAGTCAAGTCGGGCTCATGGACGCTGACGCAGCGCCGCTTGCCATTCGGCGCCGGCTGGTTTGCCGACAACGCGATCGGCGTCGTGCAATCCGGCAATCTCGACGCGGTCAACCAGCAGTACCGGTTCGGCGTGACCTCGCGCCTGATGCTCGGCGCCTCGAGCAGCGTGGTCAACGAGCCGACAGGCTGGGGGCTCATCGCGTCGAGCGGCTCGCTCGTCGCGCTCGATTCGGTCGGCCAGGCGGGCTATGCCGATCTCGGAGGGCAGGCCAGCACGGTCGGCTTCCGCTGGAAGCCGCCGGGCTCGGGCTGGAGCTACGCCCTGCAGGCGTCGGACTACCGGCGCCCCCAGATCGTCAGTCTCGCGGCACCCGGCATTTCAGGACAAGGCGTGCTGCAGCTGCTGCGTCACGAAGGCAGCGATGCGATCTGGCAGCTCAATGTGCTGGGGACGCGTTCGCAGGGCACGGGCAGCGGCTTGCGGGTCGGCGGCTGGCTCGACGCCTCGATACAGGACGGCGCCGTTGAGCATCGCTTCGGCGCGAATGCCTTGCGTCCCGATCAGGAGTGGCTCGGCGTGCCGGTCGCGGCAGGTGCAACCGGTGGCTACTACCGCTGGCGCTATCGCACTCGCCAGACCTTGGTGGAGGCGCAGGTCGATGCGCAGTCGTTCGCAGCGAGCGACGGCGTTCCCGGCAGCCGATTTGCCCAGTTCTGGGGCAACGCGCGACGCCAACTCGATCAGTCGACCGGTGTGGGCGCGCAACTGATCGCCTCGCGCACCGGTGACACGCGAGCCGTGAACCTGCTCGCCTATCGCGAGGTGTCGCTGCCCGAGGGTGGCTGGCGCGCACTGACCGGCGCGCTCGCCACCACCGGTCAGCGAACCGAGTGGCAGATCGGCGGCGATGTCTCGCGCACCTGGTTCGAGATTCAGTTCAACGCCGCACTGTCGGCGTTCATCGACGGCGGCGCCAAGGTGGGCACCGACGCCTCGCTCAACGCGACCCGTGAGCTCGGCGAGCGCACCAGCTTCACGCTGGGCTTGCGGCGCTACAACGCGATCATCGACGCGTCGGCAGGCACCAGCATCAGCGCGACACTGCAGCGCCGCCTGTCGGCCGGCTGGAGCCTGAGCGCAGCGCTCAGCGACAGCCGGGGCGCTCAACAACTACGAGCGATCGGGTCCACCGCGAATGCGCCAGCGCCGGCGGCGTTCGAGATTTACACCCCCAGGCTGCGCTTCGTCTGGCTGAGCCTGCGCTACGACTTCGGCGCGGGCTCGCCCGAGCTGCCGCTGGGCGCGCGTCCCGGTGTGGCGAGCGCTGGCGGCGGGCGCATCGAAGGGGTGGTATTCCTCGACACGAACGGCAACGGTCGGCCCGACCCCGGCGAGTCGGTGGCTGCTGGCGTCACCGTCGTGCTCGATGGGCTTTACGCCGTGCGCACCGATGCGCTCGGGCGCTATGCATTCGAGTTTGTGGTCAGCGGCGAGCACCGGCTTCAGGTACTGCCCGACAACATTCCCTTGCCTTGGCTGCTCGGCGAGCAGGCGCTGCGCAGCGTGTCTCTGTCGCCGCGCGGCGCGGTACAGGCGAACTTCGGAGCGGTCCGCAATTGACACGGAAGACCGTGTGCGGTCGAAGACGTTCAGGGTTCTGCGACTGTGTAGCGATGCGTCCCGTCGACGACGACGATCTGCGACGTAGTTGCGTGTCGCGCGCGCAGGACCCGACCCATGATGTTGGCATTTCCCCTGGAGTCCAGAGTCACGGGTAAAGCGACTGCAGCGTTCGCGGGCAGCGCGATGCTGGGCTGCACGGTGATTCGAAAGTCCAGGTGCGAGTGGGCTTGTAGCTTCGCGCTAAATGCAGGCGGCACCGAAACGTTGTTGGACTCCGCGTGGCCGAGTGGCGCAATGACAACCAGCGCGGCTGGCACGAGCAACCCCCGGAGGCGTGGTGGAAGTGCGCGCGGAATGATCATGCGAGGTTTTTCGGCCACAACAGGCGGCGCTTGAGGCCTCAAGTTCGTGATCGAACCGCCGATCACGCGCGCGACGTACCTTCAGCCTCTGGAAGTACTGCGTTCTCACCCTACGATCCGGCTCAGTTCGCGATGGGGCCGGCTCGCCGGGCATCGAGGACATTCACCGTGAAGGGTCAGCAATGAGTTCACTGCGTCAAAAGTTTCGCTTTTCCACATTTGCGGCCGCCGTCGCCGTCGCCCTCGCAGTTGTGCCCGTGGCTGGCCATGCCGAATCCAATGTCAGCACCGGCACCACCGCGCTGACGGCCACGGCCCGGCTCGATTTCCGGGTGACCGTTCCGAAGGTACTGTTCCTGCAGGTCGGCACGGGCACCAGCCTCGCGGCGAACGGCACGATCAACCTGATCGACTTCGTCGTACCGGCGGCCAATGTCGGCGACGGCTCGACGATTGCTGCAACAACAGCTTCGGGCGACCTCGGCGGCGGTATCGTGACGGCACGCGTGATCGGCAACAACGGTGCGGTCACACTGACGAGCACGTCCACCGGTTCGCTCAGCAACGGCAGTGGCGACACGATCTCGTTCGGCCAGATCGCCGGTGTGGCGTCCACGTTGACCACGGCAACACCATTGGCGGTGCCCGCGATCGTGGATGGCGGAACGACTACGTCGACCGTTCCAGCTGCGGGCAAGATCGTGAATCGCGATGCGAAGTGGACCTTCTCGTACCTGAACGCTGCGGCAGTGCCTCCCGGCACCTACGGTGGCGTGAACACCAACAATGGCCGTGTCACATACACCGCCTCGATGCCTTGAGTCGAGAGGCCGTGCGATTGGCGCGGCAACTCTCGGCATCGCCAGAGCGACTGTTGCGGCGGCGCTCGCGGGCGCGTGGTGCACGAGCGCTTGTGCTTGGGTGCTGACGGTCAATCCGGGGCCGAAGACAATGTACCTTCAAGTCGGCAACGGGACGAAGAACGCAGTCAATGCTACGGTCAACCTCGTCTCTGTGTCCGTCCCGGCGGCGCAACTGGGCGATGGCATCGGACAAGTGATGACCAGTGACAGCACGGCCGCGAGTTCTTTCTATGACAACTATGTCGTCTGCAACCCACCGCAACAGGTCTACGTCGGTGGGTACCTCCAGGCGCCGAACAGCTCGGCCGCTGCTGCCGTTCTGCAGGTGACCACGCCGTCGACGCTCGCGAGTGGGGCCGATTCACTCGCCTTCACCGCGATCAGCTGGACCAGCACCGCGAACGGCAACTCGACGGCCGACATCCCGGCCGGAACATTCACCGGAGGCACCCAACTGCTGCGCAACATCGCGCCGAACACCTGGGTCGAGAACTGCCTGTCGTTCACCTACGCCAATGCGGCTGTTGTCGCCGCAGGCACGTACCAGGGACGCGCGACCTACACGCTCTCGGCACCTTGAGGTACGTTAAGGTCCGGGCCGTGATGGCCCCCTCGAAAACATCACCGGCCTCGTCGCTTTCGCTCCATCCAGTCCCATGGCGGACGCATCTTTGAACCGCCGCCAGCGGCGACAGTTCGGAAACGACAGTGCCTCCGCGCCAACGGAACCCGCGCGGGCACGTCGAGTGCCTCGCCGGTACAGAGCCCGTGGGCGACTATCCTCGGGTCATGGACCGAACTCACGATCCCGGTGCAACTCATCCAACTCGCGACCCTCGCTCTCCTTCAAGCTGTTAAAGAATTCTTGCCCGTCTCGAGTTCAGCGAAGGTCATCTTGACCGAAAAACTGATGGGGCTGGACCCGACCAGTCCCGAGATGACGTTGTTTGTCGTGATGGGACTCTGTTATGCCATCGCTGGCGTCGGCATCGGTGGGCTCATCGCCTTCAGAGTGCTCTGCCCAAGCCTGAGCTTCGTCGCAGGCCTGTTGGCGCTTCGTTGGTTCTCGAGTTGGCTGGAACAAGGTCGCTGGCATCTGTTCGGGATCTACTGCCTGATGGCCTCTTTGGCGGCGCTCGCCATAGGCCGAACAATCCCACCCAGGCGCGCGGCCAAACCGTCAAGCGCGACTGCCAGTCAACGCGACGACGCCCGGCTTCGAATCCTGAACCGGAGATGACAATCGCGAATCAAAACGAAGGACACCTCATGTCTGAAGAATTCGAAGTTCGCGGTGTGCACGAAGACCGTATGGATGAAGCAGCCGAACGTGAACCCAAGGGGATGGCCGGTCAACTGGCCGTCGTGACCGCCATCCTGGCAACCGTCGGGGCGGCGTTCTCATACATGGCGGGCGCCACTCAGGCGGACGCAGGCTTGTTCAAGAACGATGCTGCCATTCGCAAGACGGAAGCCTCCAACCAGTGGAACTTCTACCAGGCCAAGAGTGGCAAGCAGAACCTGAGCGAACTCGGCATGCAACTCGTCGAGGATGCCCGTCGGCCACATTTCGACGCCGAGATCAAGCGCTACGCCGCCGAGAAGGCCGAGATCAAGCTCGCTGCAGAAAAGCTCGAAAAGGAGTCAGCTGATTTCGACGCCCAAAGCGAAGCGCAGATGCATCAACACCACCGATGGGCGCAGGCGACCACCGTCCTGCAAATCGCCATCGCGATGGCTGCGATTGCATTGCTGACCAAGCGGCGGTGGTTGGAGAGGGCTGTCTTCGGTTTGAGCGGCATCGGGCTGGTGGTCGGAGTGCTCGCCTATTTCCACGTCTGAGCCGTGGGGTCTGCCAAGCTTCAATCACCGCGCGGCGCCGGCACATCGCAAGCCGACGCGCACGCGAGCCGCTACACACCGCCAGCAAGGAGATTTCCCCTATGACCGTTCGCCGTAACCTGCTCGTACGACTGGTTCGCGCCAGGCCGAGACTGTTCATCGCGACGGCGACCGGCATCGCCGTTGCGGCTTTGCTCCCGGCCGCTGTGGCCAGCCATGCAGGAACGCGATTTCTCATTGCATGGAACGCCGCAACGCTTCTCTATGTCGTGCTGGCGGCGGTCATGATGTCTCGATCGTCAGAACACAGCATGCGACACCGCGCGCAACTGCAGGACGACGGCCAGTTGTTGATCCTGGTACTCGTGGTCGTCTCTGGCATCGCGAGCTTGGCGGCCATCGCGGGTCAGCTCTCCGTGGTCAAGGAAATGCACGGGTTCATCAAAACGGCTCACATCGCGCTGGCGGGCATGACCGTGATCTCTTCCTGGGCGTTTATTCAGGTGATGTTCGCGTTGCACTACGCGCACGACTACTACGCGGCTGCGTGCCACGGCCGACCGCCGGGACTGGAGTTCCCCGAGGACGACCGTCCTGACTATGGCGACTTCTTCTATTTCGCCGCCGTGATCGGAACGTCCGGGCAGACGGCCGACGTGTCGTTCGTGTCCAAGCCCATGCGTCGCATCGGCTCGATCCATTGCATCCTGGCCTACCTGTTCAACACGACCGTGCTGGCGCTTCTGATCAACATTGGCGCCAGCATGTTTTGAACCGCTGTTCGCTGCTCACGAGCTGTCTGGATGACATCGAGTGTCACGGCCTCGGCTTGCCCGGCCATTGCGCGCGGGGGCTCGGTGTCACGCCCGAAACACAACCGTCGCTCGAAGCTCAGAGCTGCACGCGCGACCCCAGTTCGATGACGCAGTTGTGGGGCAGCCGGAAGTAGTCGGCGGCGCTGCTGGCGTTGCGGGACATGACAGCAAAGAGGTGCCGACGCCACTGCGCCATGCCGGCCGGGTCCAGCGTGTCTGATGGCACGACGAGTTCCCGGCTGAGGAAGTACGAGGCCTGGAAGGGGTCGAATTGCAGGTCGTGCCGGGCGCACTGGCCCAGCGCCATCGGGAGGTTGGGCTCGTCCTTGAACCCGTAGTCCACGCGCACCCGCCAGAACCCGCCCGGCAGCGCCTCGACACTCAGTTGCTCATCGGCAGGAACATGCGGCACTTCAAGGAAGCGCACGCTGACCAGCACGTTGCGCTCATGCAGCACCTGGTAGTGCTTCAGGTTGTGCAACAGGGCGGCCGGCACGGTGTTCGGGTGCGCTGTGGGATAGACCGCGATGCGCCGCGAGCGCGGAATCGAGGTGTCCTGGGCCAGCGACTCGAGGAAGGGCAAGAGCGGTGGATCGTTGCCACGGACGAGTTCGGCCAGTCGTTCGCGACCGAGTCGCCATGTCGCCATCACCATGAACAGGGCCAGGCCCAGCGCCAGCGGGAACCACCCACCCTGCATGAACTTGAGCGCACAGGACACCACCATCACCCCGTCGATCGCCAGGAACAAGCCTGTTGCAGCCAGCGCCACCGGCATCGAGTAATGCCAGGCGTGGCGCACCACGAAATAGGTCAGCGCCGTGGTGATGAACATCGTGATCGTGACCGCGATGCCGTAAGCGGAGGCCAGGGCTGAGGAGCTCTCGAAGCCCAGCACGGCCAGCAACACCGCTACCAACAACACCCAGTTGATGCCCGGCAGGTACACCTGGCCCATGGCCAGCGCCGAGGTGTAGCGCACCTGCATGCGTGGCAGCAGGCCGAGCTGGATCGCTTCCTTGGTGAGCGAGAACGCACCCGAGATCACGGCCTGCGAAGCGATCACCGAGGCCAGCGTGGCCAGCCCGACCACGGGCAGCAGCCAGGTGGCAGGGAAGAGCCGGAAGAAAGGGTTGTCCAGCGCCGTCGGGACACGCATCAGCAGGGCGCCTTGCCCCAGGTAGTTGAGCGCCAGTGCCGGCAGCACCAGCGCAGTCCAGGCCAGGCGGATCGGCCGCTTGCCGAAGTGGCCCATGTCGGCATACAGCGCTTCGGCGCCGGTGAGTGCCAGCACGATCGCGCCCATCACCACGAACAACTGCCAGCCGCGGGCCTGCAGGAACGCCAGGCCGTGCAGCGGATTAAGGGCGGCCAGGATGGCGGGCGTCTGGGCGATCTGCAGCGCGCCGGTGACCGCCAGCACGCCAAACCACAGCACCATTACCGGCCCGAACAGCGCCCCAATGGTGGCCGTTCCACGCCGTTGCACGATGAACAGCCCGACGAGGACCATGAGGGTGATCGGCAGCACGTAGGGCTTGAAGGCGGGCGTGGCGGTCTCCAGCCCCTCGACCGCACCAAGCACCGAGATGGCCGGCGTGATGACGCTGTCGCCGTAGAACAGGGCGGCGCCCAGAACGCCCAGCAGCAGCAAGGCGCGGCGCCGCTGGGCCGTGTTGCCAGCTGCGCGCACGGCCAGGGCCGTCAGGGCCAGGATGCCGCCTTCGCCGCGGTTGTCGGCGCGCAGGATCAGCATCACGTATTTCAGCGTCACCACCAGCATCAGCATCCAGACGATGACCGACACCGCGCCCGTGATGTCGGCGGCGTCCAGCCGCACGCCGTTGGCCGGGTCCAGGACCGCCTTCATCGTGTACAGCGGGCTGGTGCCGATGTCGCCGTAGACAACGCCCAGGGCGCCGAGGGTGAGCAGGCCTTGGCCCTGGCGCAGATTGTTTGTTTGCAAAGTTTCCACCTGCTCTTGCCCAAGCGTCGGGAATGGGCCTGTGTGCGGCTGGCCGCTAAGTTCCATGATGCGCGGCAACGCTTAGGATCATGGAACACTTCCACGTTAATTTTACTGTGCCAATGAGACCATGGCACTCTACGCCTCCGATCGTTTCTCACATGAGGAACGATGGGGACGAGTGAACGGTTTGACCGGTACATGTATCACTTGTCCGAGGGATTGGGTCATTGGGATCGTCACGCGGAGCTCAAGGGCTACTGCGCGGCGTTGATGGTGTCGCTGGCGCGCAAGTGCGTCGAGCCCATCGCGGTGCGTGTCGATCCGTCGCGTGCGAGTGCACGTCATCAGGCCTCACATCATTTCATGGCCAAGGCCAAGTAGTCTGACGAGGCGATGTTACGTAGACCGAACAAAAGTAGATTATTCCTAAATCTGTGTGGCGGCCGCTCAGTTCGCATGAAGAACGCGCAGGCGAAGCAGATCGAGACTTGCTCGGCCGTACACCTGGCGCTTGCGGAACTTCAAGCGGTTGATTTGCCGCTAGCGCGGCCTCACGGCCCTCTTGACGAGCCCCAAATGCTGCAGGTGCGCCGTCAGGCTGCGACCGTACTGCTGCGCGCCGGAGCGTGCCCGGGAGCGACTCTCCGCCAAATGAATTTGCATCGGCAGATCAAACTCGGTCGACAGCGCGACTTGCGGTGAACCGGGATCAGCCTTGGTGGCTCTCGGCCATCTTGGCCAGCGCGATGCTGAGTGCTGCGCCACCGAGAGTCTTGATCAAGCCAGGGTGCTCCGCATAGAAGCCGCTCATCTTGTCGATGATTCCCGGGCTGTGTTGCTCAGCGTGGCTCGCGATCACCTGCACTTGCTCAGGTGTGAGCTGAGAGGCCTGGGCAGGCGTGATCGGCGCTGCCGCACCGCCGCCCTGGGTCAGCTGCGCCAAGATGGCACTGAGCCCGCCGCCTCCAGCGCCGCCGACCAACGAGGCCAGAACAGAAGGCCCCATGCTGGCCAGCAGTTGATTGAGCATGCCGGCCTGTTGACTGGGATTGGCCTGGCCAAACAGTTGACCGGCCATCTGACCGAACGGCGGCGTCTGATCTGAATGAAACATAGCCGACAGTCCTTGACTGACAAGGTCCGGCGATGCGTTCTGCGCGGCCTGCTGGTAATGGTCGGTCGCATTGGCCGCGTTACCGCCGCCCACGAATTGGGACAGCAAGCCGCCGAGATCGAAACCCATGTTGTTCTCCTTTGGACGATTGAATCGAACCCGGATCGGGTTCAACGAAAGACTACTTTCTGGCGACGAGGTGGTAGACACCCAGCAAGACGATTGCACCCACGATCGCGCCGATGAATCCGGCCGACTGACCCGGTTGATACCAGCCGAGGAACTGACCCAAATAGGTCGCCGCGAGTGAGCCGCCGATGCCAAGTGCAGTGGTCAGAAAGAATCCGCCCGGCCAGGTACCGGGTGTGATCAGTTTGGCGATCAATCCTGCAACGAAGCCAATCAGAATGATCCAGAGGAGGTGCATGCGAAGTCCTTGTTCTTGTTGATGAGCGAGTGCCGCCGCGCAGGCATGCACGAGCTGGCGATGAATGGCAGCGTGCGTGAGATCCGGCGTCAGCCGAGATCCTTGATCGCTGCACCCGGCGCGTTCTTCTTCACGGACTCGAAGCTGGCGACGCATGCCTCCTTGGTCGAGTACAGCTCGCTGGTCAGGATCACCTCATGGCTGCCTGCCTTGAGGTTGAACATGAATTGCCCATCGGTATCAGTCTTGCACTCGAAATAGCCGGCCATGTCGGGTTCCCTTCGGCGGGTTGTTGGAAGTCGGTTTCGGATACGCGATGCCGAGCGGAGCAACTGTAGGCGCGATCCCGGCAATGCGCTCCCCATGCAGCGGTCACGCGCTCCTTGAAGCGCGCACTTCGCTTCTCCGATGGTCCAGCCGCCACTCGCGTGTGGCGCAATTCGCGACGGCGGGCACGATCAGTTGCTCACGACGCCAGCGACCGAGCCCCTTCGCTCGGAATATGCGGCCGCCGTCAAATATTCGTCGGCTGCCGTTGCAGGTGATCATGGGTTGGTGCCGCCGGCGATCACCTTCTCAACCAACCCGTTCGCGTTGCTGCGCCTTTTGACAACCGCGCCGATGAGTTGCCACGCAACGAACAGTCCGATCAGCGCCATCAAGGTTCCGCTGATCGGGCGGGTCACAAACGTGCCGAAACTCCCCCGACTCAGCAGCAGCGCTCGGCGGAAGTTCTCCTCGAGCATCGGGCCGAGGATGAAGCCCAGCAGCAGCGGGGCGGCGTCCAGATCAAGGCGCATGAACATGTAGCCACCGAAGCCGAACGCGGCGGTGACG
>JAYVTD010000276.1:0-17252 GCA_043774765.1 Rhizobacter sp.
CGAAGTCCATGTTGTGCTCAATGACGATGAAGCTTCCCTTGCGACTCTCGTTCAACTCCTTCAGCAAGCTGCTGATGCCGCCGACCAGGCTGGGGTTCACGCCGGCGCACGGTTCGTCGAGCAGCACCAGGTCGGGATCGCTCATGAAGGCCATGGCGATGTCGACCAGTTTTTGTTGGCCGTAGCTCAACTCGCCCGCCTTCTTGTGCGCCACCTGGCGGATGCGGAATTGGTCGATCAGCGCATCGGCCTTCGCGCCCAGGCCGCAGTCGCGCGGGGCGACCATGCGGCTGCCCATGCTGCCGTGGTGCTCCTGTGCGGCGACGATCAGGTTGTCGCGCACGCTCATCTTGCCGAACACCTGCAGCGTCTGAAAGGTGCGGCCGACACCCAAATGGTTGAGTTGCATCGGCGACTTGCCGGTGATGTCGTGGCCGCCGAGCTCGATGCTGCCGGCGTCGGGCGTGATCTGGCCGAGCACGCTGTTGAACATCGTCGTCTTGCCCGAGCCGTTGGGCCCGATCACGCCGAAGATCTCGCCCGGCATCACTTCGAAGCTGACGCCGCCGACGGCCTGGATCGCACCGTAGGATTTTTTCAGGCCGGTGACCTTGAGAAGCGGCGCGCTCATGACTGGGCTCCGATGGCGTTGGCAGACGCGGCGCGCGCTGCCGAGGCTTCTCGTGCGACGCGGCGCGCCTTGATGCGGTCGGGGATGCTCAACAAGCCGTCCGGCAGCCACAACATCAGCAGGATCACCGCCACGCCGAACACAAACAGGTACCAGGCCTGGGCGAAGCGCAGCCACTCGGGCAGCAGCACCCCGACGGCCGAGCCGAGCAGCGGCCCGAAGAAGTAACCCGGCCCGCCGACCACGACCATCAGGTACATCATGATCGAGGCGCCGACCGCGAACGGCGCCGGCTCGACGAACTGCACGAGTGACGCGAACAGCGCCCCGGCAACGCCGGCATACACCGCACCGATCGCGAACGAGAGCAGCGTGTAGGCCTGCACGTTCACGCCCAGGCTCTCGGCGCGGATCGGGTTGTCGCGCAGCGCCTTGAAGGCCTTGCCCCACGGTGAGCTCAGCAGCTTCCAGAGCAGCGCACCCATGATCACGGTGGCCGCGAACACGAAGTAGTAATAGGCCAGGTTGCCGTCCAGGCTCATGCCCAGAAAGCCGGGCCGGCCGATGTTGTTGATGCCGAAGGTGCCACCGGTCAGCCACTCTTCGTTGCGCATCACGAGCCACACCGCGGTGTTGAAGCCGAGCGTCGCGAACGCGAGGTAGATCGTCTGCACTCGCAGCGCCGGAAAGCCCAAGCCCAGGCCGACGATGAAACAACCGACAGCCGCCACCGGCAGGCCGAGCCAGAAGCTGAAGCCGGCTTTCATCAGGATCGCGACGCTGTAGGCGCCGATGCCGAAAAACGCGGCGTGGCCGAGCGACTTCTGGCCGGCGTAACCGACGGTCAGGTTAAGCCCCATGTTGGCGATCACGAAGACCAGCCAGTAGCTGAACAGGTAGATGCCGTAGTTCTTCAGGAACGGCGGCACCGCGAGCAGGAAGACCAGGATGACGAGGCCGATCAGGAGTGATTTTTTCATGGTGTGTGCTCCTGGTCTCAGACCTTGCGCTCGACTCGTCTGCCCAGCAATCCCTGTGGTTTGAACAGGATCACGAGCATGAAGATGACGAGAGCGACGGCATCCTTGTAGGTCGGCGAGATGTAGGCTGCCGCCAGGTTCTCGGCCACGCCGACGATCAGGCCGCCGAGCAGCGCACCGCGCGAGTTGTTGAAGCCGCCGATGATCGCGGCGAAGAAGGCCTTGTTGCCGAGCGACTCGCCCATGTCGAACTTGGCGAGATACGTCGGCGTGACCAGCAGCGCTGCGGCACACGCCAGCAAGGCGTTGATCGCGAAGGTGTAGAAGATCATGCGCGGCACGTTGATGCCGAGCACGGTCGCGCTGTCGGTGTTCTGCGCCACCGCCTGCATCGCACGGCCGGTGACGGTCTTGGCGAGGAAGGCCTGGGTGCCGAGAACCATCGCGAGGGCGAAGCCTAGCGTGCCGATGTCGGACAACGTCACGGTCACACCGGCAATGTTGTAAAGCTTATCGACGAACAGGCTCGGGAACGGGTGCGCTTCAGCGCTGTAGCCGGCGCGCACGCCATTGCGCATCGCGATCGCCAGGCCGATCGTCGCGACCACGATCGGCATCATGCCGAACTTCAGCAGCGGGTCGGCGATGCCCCGCTTGAAGCCGTAGCCGAGCACCAGCACCGCGACGAAACAGGTCAGCGCGAAGCTCACCAGCAGCGGCGTGCCCATCGCGATGAAGGCCAGCATCATGAACGCCGGCAGCATCACGAACTCGCCCTGCGCGAAGTTGATGGTGCCCGACGCCTGCCACAGCAGCGTGAAGCCGAGCGCGGCGATCGCGTAGATGCTGCCGGTGGCCATGCCTGAGAGAAACAGTTGCAGAAAGTCGGCCATCGAAGGGTCTCCGATTGAGGTTCGGCTGTCCCGCGTCAACCGCGGGGTCGGCGCAAGGGCGCGCGCGCTTCGGCTTACTTCGCGCCCAGCGCCGGCAGCACTTCCTTGACTTCCTGCTTGCCGCCCTTCACTTCGACCAGGAAACTCTCGCGGTCGAGGTCGCCCTTCTCGTCGATGGTCACGTCGAGCAGCACACCCGGCTCCTTGGCGGCGCTGATCTTCAGTCCGTGCAGCGCCTTGGCCACCGCGATGCGGTCGATCTTGCCGGCCTTCTCGATGCCGGCCTTCATCATGTAGACGCCGATGTAACCCTTGATACCGTTGTGATCGGGGATGTAGTTGTAGGCGCGGTAGAAGTTGGCCTTGAACTTGAGCATCAGCGGGTTCGGCGCATCGACCGTCAGGCCGACGTGCGCGACCGCGCCGTTGGCGGCGTCGCCGGCGAGCTCGATCACCTTCTGCCCGGTCAATACGGTCTCGCCGACGATCGGCTTGGTCACGCCCTGCTTGCGCAGCTCGCGCAACGCGCGCGCCGACTCTTCTTCGTTCGAGTAAATGAAGATCGCGTCGGCATTGCTCTGCTTGGCCTTGAGCACCGGCGCCGAGAAGTCGACCTGGCCGGCTTCGGTGGAAATGTCGGCCACGATCTTGACGCCGAGTTCGGTCAGCGCCTTGGTGATCATGTCGCGGCCGCCCTTGCCGAAGTCGTTGTTGACGAAGATCACCGCCACCGTCTTGGCCTTCAGCGTGTTCGCGATGTAGCGGCCGACCTTGGGCATCGAGGTCGCCTGGCCGAAGCTGGTGCGAAACACGTAGGGGTTGCCTTGGGCCGTGATCGACGCGGCCTCGGCGCCGGTGAAGTTGGGCACCTCGGCGCGTTTGGTCTCGGCCATGCTGACGATCATCGAGCCGGAGTAACCGGGGCCGAAAACAGCGAACACGTTGTCGTCCACGGCCTTCTGCGCCAGGCCCTTGGCGACGCCGGGGTTGCTCTGCGTGTCGGAGTGCGTGACCTCGATCTTCTTGCCGAGAATGCCACCGGCGGCGTTGATCTCCTTGATCGCGAGATCCATGCCGTTCTTGAAGTTGGTGCCGACCGTGGCGCCGCCGCCCGACAGCTCCTGGATGCTGGCTATTCTGATCTGGGCCTGCACCAGGCCTGCCGAAAGGCCCAGCAAGGTGGCGGCAGCGGTGGCGAGCACAGTGCGTTGGAATCGCTTCATGGTCTTGTCTCCTGAAATGTTGTTGAAAGCTGGCGGGGAAACTCAGGGCGCTGCGAACAGCGCACGCACGTCGGACGCATCGGCCTGCACGGCGCGGGCAATGGCATCGAAGCCGAAGAAAGAAAGGTACTCGGGCACCTGCTGCACCATCATCTCGAAGCCGGGGTACGCGGTGACGCCACGAGCGTGGCAGGCGCGCAGCAGCCGCGTCGGCTGGTTCTTCATCAGGATGTCGACGACGGCGGTGTGTGCATCGAGCCGGGCCACGTCGAAGGGCAGTGGGTCACCGGCCTTCAGGCCGAGCGGCGTGGCGTTGACCACCAGGTCGTAACCCGCGGGGTCGGGGCTCGCGACCGAGACCACGTCGATGCCGAACTCGGCCGAGAGCTTGGCCGCCACGGTCGCGGTGCGGCCGGGTGTGTTGTCGAACAGCGCGATGCGCCCGGCGCCGCGCGCCGCGAGCGAGGCGGCGATCGCCACACCGCCGCCGCCCACACCCACCACCAGAGTCTTGCGGCCGGGCACCGCGATGCCGAAATGATCGAGCGCCTTGACGAAGCCGACGCCGTCGAACAACGCACCTTCGAGCGAGCCGTCGGCATTGCGCCGCGCTGCGTTCACCGCACCGGCGACACGGCCTTGGGTCTCGCATTGATCCAGCAGGTCGACCATCGGTGTCTTGTGCGGGATCGCCAGCCACAGGCCTTCGATGTTCTCGGCCAGCAGGCTGTGCTTGACGAACACGCCGAGGTTCTTGCTGCTCACTTTGGCCGGCACCAGCACCGCGTCGACCCCGTGTTTGGCGAACAGGTGGTTGAAGGCTTCGGGCGCACGAACCTGCGCGACCGGGTCGCCGAGGATCAGGAAGACGCGGGTGGTGCCGGAGATGTTCATGCGAGGTCAGGGGCTGCGAGTGCGCTGGTTTGCGGTGGAGCGGAGATTAGGTGCGCACAGGGTTCGCCACAAGGCGCCGAGCCTCGCTTTGCGCGATCATCGCGCAGCGCGAGCGATGATCGCTTGCTTCGCGGGTTATCACTGAGATGAGCGAGACGCCGTTCGAGATCGATCGCAAGGACTTGATCGAAGGCCTGGGCAAGGGCCTGCGTGTGATCGAGGCTTTCAATGACGACCACCCGCGACTGACGCCTTCCGAGGCCGCGGCCAGCACCGGCCTGTCGCGCACCGCGGCGCGGCGCTTTCTGCTCAGCCTGGTGCACTTCGGTTATGCCGCCACCGACGGCAAGAACTTCTGGCTGATGCCACGTGTGCTGCGGCTCGGCCAGAGTTATCTCGGTGCAGCACGCCTGCCGCGGCTGGTGCAGCCTTTCATCCAGCGCATTTCGATGGCCAGCGGCGAAACTGTGAACTTCAGCGTGCTCGACGGCCACGATGTGGTCTACGTGGCGCGCAGCAACAGCCCGCGCCTGATCAGCATTGGCTTCCCGATGGGCGCGCGGCTGGCAGCGCACCTCGTGACCCCGGGCACGGTGATGCTCGCTACGCTGCCCGACGACACACTCGACGCCTGGCTCGCGAACCACGAATTCACCCAGTTCACCGCGTTCGGCGTGCAAGACAAAGCCCAGTTCCGCGAGATCGTTCTGGCCGCGCGCGCGCTCGACTACTGGATCACTGAGCAGCAGCTCGAACTCGGCCTGCGCGGCCTCGCGGTCGCGGTGAAAGACCGCAAGGGTGAATGCCGCGGCGCCATCGGCATCGTGATGCAGATGCAGACGATGACCCGCGAGCAGATGATCGAGCGCCTGCTGCCGCTGCTGCGCGACGCGGTCAACATGCTGCGGCCGCTGTTGTGAGGGAGGCGCTGCGATGAGAACCGTTTCGCTCGCCGCGCTCACCGTACTCGAACTCTCGCCGGTCGAGATGGTGCGTTGTGCTGCCGAGGCCGGTTACTCGCACATCGGCCTGCGCCTGCTGCCCGCCACGCCGGACGAACCGGTGTGGGACGTGGCTGGCAACCCGCCGATGCTGCGCGAGTTGCTCGCCGCGCTGGCAGACAGCGGGGTTCGACCGCTCGACATCGAAATCTTTCGTCTCCGGCCCGAGACCGAGGTGGCCGGCTTCGAGCGCGTATTGGAAACCGGCGCCCGCCTTGGTGCCCGCTACGTGCTGGTGGCCGGCAACGACCCGGTCGAATCGCGTCTGACCGAACGTTTCGCACAGCTGTGCGCGCTGGCGGCACCGCTGCGCCTGGACTGTTACCTCGAGCCCATGCCCTGGACCGACGCATGCGACTTCACGCAGGCGGCGCGCATCGTCGACAACAGCGCCTGTGGCAACGCCGGCGTTCTGATCGATCCGATCCACTTCGACCGAGCCGGCAACACCGCCGAGCAGATCGGCGCCGTTGCGCCACGGCGGCTGGCTTACCTTCAGTTCTGCGACGCGCCGGCCGCGCGCCCGGCCGATCTCGAAGGCCTGCTGCACCAAGCCCGCGCCGAGCGGCGGCTGCCGGGCCAGGGCGGGCTCGACCTGCGCGGCATCCTGCGCGCCGTGCCAGCCGATGCGCCCCTGAGCCTCGAGATCCCGATGCGGTCCAGCCCGTTGTCGGCGCTCGAACGCGCCCGGCTTGCGCTCACCGCCACCCGCGCGTTCCTCGCCGGTGCGGCATGATCCTTGCGAATCTGCTGGCCGCTTGCAGAACAGATCTTTCCCCCCAAAGACCGTTGATGCAGGAACTCCCGAGGTAGTCCACACTCGTCCCTTGACGAATCTGCAGCGCACGCCGGTTCGTCACAACCAGGCGGGGCAAGCTCATGTACAAACACATTGCCACAGTCGCGGGCATCAGTCTTTCGGTGCTGTTCGTCGTGGTCTTCTTCATCGGCCGGGCCGAAAATCGGCACCTCGCTGAAGTGGCCCCGCGCGTCGGCATGAATTCCGACGACCTGCTCGCCATTGCACCGCGTGTCGCTTCGCAGACCGGTGTCACGCTGGGCACTTCGCGGCGCATGGTCTACCTGCTGGCCTGCAGCGGTTTGCCGACGCGCAACACGCTCGAAGCGCAGGCCACCCTGGCTGGATCGATGGCAAAGCAGGAGCGGTTGAGCGACCGCGAGGCCGTGGCCGCCGCACTCACGCGCAGTGGTCACGCCGGGGCCGAAAAGCTGAAAGACTGTTGAGCGCCGCGCGGCCTCAGGCGAGCGCCGGGCCGCCCCAAGCCGCCTGATCTCCCCTCGGGGGATGGCGCCGAAGGCGCCCAGGGGCCGTCAGCACTCAAACAAGGCAAGTGCGGTTCTTGCCGGTGCGCTTGGCTTCGTACATGCCGCGGTCGGCGCGCTCGAGCGCGTCTTCGACAGACTCGGGCAGCCGGTAGGCGGTGACGCCGGCCGAGAAGGTCACGAAAACCTGCTTCTGTTCGTGCATGAACAGCCCGCCGGTGAGCGTGCGCTGCAGCCGCGTCAGGATCGCCCGGGCTTCGTCCATCGGGGTTTCGGGCAGCAGCACCACGAACTCCTCGCCACCGAAACGGGCCACCACGTCGGTCGGGCGCAATGTCTTCGACACCAGCGCGGCGAGCGACTTGAGCGCTTCGTCGCCGGCGCCGTGGCCGAGTTCGTCGTTCAGGCGCTTGAAATTGTCGATGTCGAGCAGGCCGATCGCCAGCGTTGCGCCGGTGCGCTCGACGCGCGCGCGCTCGGCCTCGAAGGCCTGGACCAGCCCGCGTCGATTGGCCACCTGCGTGAGCTGGTCGGTGCAGACCTCGTCGGACAGGCGCTGCATTTCTTCTTCGAGCTCGTTGACACGCTGCGTCAGGCCGCTGGCCTTGCTGTGCTCTTCCTGCAGGCGCAACTGGGTCTGGCGCACCAGCGACTGCACGGTGCGGCTTTCTTCGACCATCTCGCGCACCACGCCGGCCAGGCCTTCGAGCGAGTCGGCCTTCTCGATCACTTCAGCATAACGGCCGACGCTGTCGTGGAAGTTGCCGGTCTGCGAGCCGAGCTCGTTGAGCTCGGTGAGCATGCGGTTGATCAGGCCCTTGAGCGAGTCGCGTGCCCGCGCCCGCTCGCCCCGCACCTGGCTTTGCCGCTCGCGGGTGTTGCGCAGCAACTCGCTGACGGCGCGCACGCCGCGCGCCGACAGGCCTTGGTCGATCTTGATGCGCATCGCATCGCACTGGCCCTTGGCCCAGCTGTCGTCTTCGGCCAGGTCGGCGATGCTGGCGGTCAGCTCCTGGCACAGGCCGCCGAGCTGGTCGAGCAGGTGGTGACGGTGCTGCAGCACCTGGCCGGCACGCTCGCACAAGGTTTCGAGCTCTTCCACCAGCGCCAGCGTGGCCCCTTCGGCCTGCAGGCGCTGCGTCAGTGTGGCGAGCGCCTCGGCCAGCTCGTGCGGCACGCCTTCGTTGGCGGGCAAGGCCAGCTGCAGCGTCTGGCTGAGCGGTGCGAGCACGCGGCTCCATTCGCCTGCCGCGTCGCTCGCCGGCGCCGGCGCGAAGTCGGTGTGGCCTGCGATGCCGGTGTCGGCTGGCGGCAGGGCCGATTCAGCGTCTTCCAGCCCTGCGGCGGGGGCATCGGCCGCGTCGGTCTCCCAGCTCGACAGCAGCTGCGCCAAGCGCTGCTGAAGGCGTTTGGGGTCGCTGCGGCTGCCTTGCAGCACCCGCTGCAAGCCGTCTTTCTTGCGTGCCAGTGTCCAGTTGCGCCCGCCCCGGTCGACACCGCGGACGATGCGCTCGATCAGGGCCACGATCGCCGAGGCATCGGGTGCGGGCGAATTCTGCAAGCTGCGTTCGGCCACCTCCCACCGGCCCCAGGCGAGCGCCTGCGCGAACTCGGCCGCGGCAGCCGCGCCGCCGGAGGTTTCGGCGTCGAACGCCCGCTGGGCCAGGCGTTCGACCAGGCGCTGGCCACGCTCCGGCAGCAGCGTGGGCACGACCGCGCCGCCGGCTTCTGTGCGGTAGGCGCGCTCGTAGTTTTCGGGCGTGGGTTCGAGCTTTTCGAGCGCCAGCCGGCGCAGCGCGGCCTTGGCGATATGCGCCGGCGACGTGCCCTGCGAGGCATCGGCGGGCAGCGCCGCCAGGCCGGCCGGACGGGTGGTCTGCATCACGGTCTCGAGCGGTCAGCGCGGCCTGGCGCGGGGGTCGCGCACATCTGGCAAACGCAGCACTTCGGCCATGTCGGCTTCGTCGGCCTTGCCGATCCAGGGCGCCTTGCGCGGCAGGATGGTCTGCTGCAGCCAGGTCTCGATGTCTTCCGGCGGCTGCGGTTTGCTGAACAGGAAACCCTGCATCACGCCACAACCCAGCCGGTGCAGCACTTCCATCTGGCGCAGGTTTTCCACGCCCTCGGCCACCACGCGCAGGCCGAGCGAGCGCGCCAGCGCGATGATGGCGGTGACGACGGCCGAGCTCTGCGGCGTCATGCCCAGGTCGCGGATGAAGCTGCGGTCGATCTTGAGTTCGCTGATCGGCAAGGCCGTGAGGTAGGCGAGCGAGGAATAGCCGGTGCCGAAATCGTCGATCGAGATCTCGACCCCGATCTCGTTCAACCGGTGCAGCGACGGGATCACGTTCTGCAGGTCTTTCATCAACCCGGTCTCGGTGATCTCGAGCTCGATCGCGTGGTGCGGCACGCCGTAGGTGGTGACGGCGTTGTGGATGTACTCGACCAGGTCGGTGCGTTCGAACAGCCGGCTCGGCAGGTTGACCGCGATCGAATCGGCGAAGCCGAAGCTGTCTTGCCAGATGCGCGCCTGGCGCGCCGCCTCGCGGATCGCCCATTCGCTGAGCGGCACGATCAGGCCGGTTTCTTCGGCTAGCGGGATGAAGTCGCCCGGCGGCACCAGCACGCCATTGCGGCGCCAGCGCATCAGGGCTTCGGCGCCCACCATCTTGGCGCCGCGCACGTCGATCTTGGGTTGGTAGTACAGCACCAGCTCGTCGCGTTCGATGGCCTTGTGCAGCGCACTTTCGAGCTCGAGTTTCTCGCGGCCCTGCCCGGCCAGCGCCGGCCGGTACAACGACGCCGCATTGCGCCCGGCGCTCTTGGCCGAGTACATCGCCACGTCGGAGTTGCGCATCAGGTCGGCCACCGTGGTGCCGTCGCGCGGGAACAGCGCGATGCCCACACTCGCGGTCACGAAACACTCCTGCCCGCCGACGAAGATCGGCTCGCGCATCAGCTCGAGAATGCGCTGCGCCACGCGCTCGGCGTCGCGTTCGTCGACCACTTCGGGCAGCAGCGCCACGAATTCGTCGCCGCCGAGCCGGCCCACGGCTTCGAGCGTGCGGTGCGAGCGCGAGCCCATCGACTCGATCGTGCTTTCCATCACCTGGTCGGAGTGGCGAACACACGAGCGCAGGCGGCGCGCCACTTCCATCAGCAATTCGTCGCCGGCGCCGTGGCCGAGCGTGTCGTTGATGATCTTGAAACGGTCGAGGTCGATCAGCAGCAGCGCCACTTGGTGGTTAAGGCGCCGGCCGTGCTCGAGCGCGCGCTCGGCGCGCCAGATCAGCTGGCGCCGGTTCGGCAGGCCGGTCAGCGTATCGAAGTTGGCCAGGTGGCGGATCTTGTCTTCGGCCAGGCGCCGGTCGGTCACGTCTTGAACGATGCCGCTGTAACCGATCAGGTTGCCGTGTTCGTTGAACTCGGGCTCGGCCTCGACGTGCACGATGCGCTGGCGGCCGTCGCGCAGCAGGGCCGGAATGTCGGTCGCGAGCACCGTGCTGTGGCGGATCACCTCGTGCAGCACCGCGACCAGGCCGCTGCGGTCATCGGCCGGCAACATGCGCAGCAGCTGCCGGAACGCCAGCGTGTCGGCCGGGCCCAGACCGAAGACTCGCAGGCCTTCGACCGAGAACACCGGCCCGCCGGTGCCACGCTTCCAGTCGAAGCTGCCCATGCGGGCCAGGTCTTGTGCACGCGCCAGCCGTGACTTGCTGCGCTCGAGCTCGGCGCGCACCCGCGCAGCCCGCAACAGGTAACGCAGGCGCCCGGCCAGCAGGCTCCACTGCGTCGACTTGACGAAGAAGTCGGTCGCGCCGGCCTCGTAGGCGCGGGTGATCGAGGCGTCGTCATCGAGGCCGGTCAGCATCAGCACCGGCAGCGATTCGCAGCCCGGCAAGACCCGCAGCTCGCGACAGGTCTCGAAGCCGTCGAGTCCCGGCATCAGCGCATCGAGCACCACCACGTCGGGCAGGCCGTGGCCGAGGGCCTCGAGCGCCGCTTCGCCGCTGGTGGCCTCGGTGATGGCAAAACCGCGCTCGCGCAGCGCGATCGAGGTCAGCAGCAGGTTGACCTCGTCGTCGTCGACCAGCAGCACCCTGGGCTGCTCGGGCAGGTCGTCGGCGGCGATGTCGGAACGGGCGTTCATCGGGCGCCGTCGAGCAGGCGCTGGATCGCGCCCAAGGCCGCGTCGAGCGTGCTGCGCAGGGTCTGCAGCAGCGGGTCGAGTTCGACGGCCGATTCGGCCCGGATCAGGGCTTCGATCTGCGCGCAGAGCTGCGACAGCGCCAGCGCGCCGATGCTCGCCGACGACGACTTCAGCGTGTGCGCTACCAACCGCACCGTGGCGCGGTCGCCGCTCAGTCGGGCGGCTTCGAGCTGGGGCATCAGGCGGGCGGCCGAGGTCTGGAACGCCCGAAGCACACGCTCGAGCAGCTTGTTTTCGCCTTTCGGGTCGAGTTCCCCCAGACGCGCGAGCGCCTCGCGGTCGAGGCCGGACGGTGGGGCGTGCAAGGACAAGGGTTCGCCGGACATCATGAACCCGTGACCACCACGCCAGAAACTGAAAACAAAGTCATCAAAACCCGATTCGCGGAACCACCCAGGAGCATGCCAGAGCGATGCAGCTCCTGTTGCCTCGAACGCCAGGGCGTTCGTGCGGAAAGTTTCAGATTACGCATTCTCGCCCAAGCGCGCCGAACATCCGCCATGGGGCGCCCGGCCACCGCCTTTCGCAGCCGGCTCGGCCCGCTTCGACAGATGCGCCTGGGCCAGCGCCAGCAACGCGCTCAACGCGTCCGGGTCGATGCCGATCTGCAAGCCGGTGATCTCGATCGCCGCCACCGTGCCGCCCGGGACCGACACCGGCAGCGTGAACGCCCCGCCGGCGTCGACCGTCTCGCGCTGCGACGCGATCGCTCGCCCGAGCGTCGAGCGCTGCAGGTGAAAGCGCTGTTCGGCAAGTTGGAAACCCGGCTGCGCCTGGATCAGCTCGGAGACCCGTGCGTGCGTGGCATCGGCGCCTGTGACGCGGTAGACCGCGACACGCAGCCCGCCGAGCTCGGTCTTCAGGATGCGCGCCACGCCATGCAATGCGGCCTCGAAGCTGCACGCCTCGGCACAGCAGGTTTCAACCCGCGAAGCCGCCTCCTCCAGCGCCGAGCGCGTCAACGGCGCAGCCTCGGCCAAGAGCGCGTGCGCTGTCCCGCTGCGGCGCAGCTCGGCCAGCCCGGCGCGCCACAGGCCGAACGCGGCCAGGCTGGCGAGCGCGGCCAGGCCTGTCAGCCAGGTTTCCCAGCCGGTCGGGATGGCCAGCGCCACGGCCGCTGCCATGGCAGCGAGCCAGAACGCCAGACGGGACACACGCAGCAACATGACGGGTCGAGAGCTTCGGTTGATCCGGGGGCCGAACGCCTGAGTGGCGCCGGGTCGCAGCCACAGCGGTGCACGCACCCCTGTGCCCTGATTTCGGCAGCGCCGGCGCGAACTTGATGGCGGGCCGCACGCCGGACCCGCCCCTACAATCCGGCGCATGAATCGTGTCAGTGGCATCGGTGTGCAGCTGCAGCCCCGCTGGCGGCCCTGGGCTTGGTGGGGTGCAGCGCTGGTCACCACCATGCTGCTGGCCTGGGTGCTCTGGGCCGCGATGCCCGCCCCGCCCGCCAGCGGCGCCGACACCCCCACGCCCGGCCTGAGTGCCTCGCTGGTGTTTTTGTTCGTGCTGCCGGCCCTGATGTTCACGGCCTTCGCCGCGCTTGCGCTGCGCGCGTCGAAGCAGCGCCGCCAGCTCGTCGAGGCCTTGCGCGCAACCCGGCTCCAGCTTCAAAGCGTGGACGAGTTGCTCGACGTGTGGCAGTGGCAGACCGATGCGCAGCACCGCCTCGTGCAGATCCGCCCACCCCACGGCGCGCCGCAGAACGACTGGGCGGCCGCGGCCACGCCGGTCTTGCTGTGGGAGCGTTTCAACGTCGACAACCCGTCGGCCCTGCAGGCGCAATTGCGGAGTGCGGCGGCACTGAACGGCGTCGAGGCGCGCCACACCGGCAGTTCGGGCGACACACGCCGCGGCCAGTTGCGCGCGCGGGTTCGCAGCGATGCTTCGGGAGCATTCGCCGGTTACCACGGCACGTTCCGTGAACTCGAGGCCCCGCCAGCCCCGGCGCCGCAGGCGAAGTTCGTCGCGCCGGGCCCCGCCACAGCGGCGGAGGCAGGCGTCGCCGAAGCCGAACAGGAGTCGTTCAGCTACACCATCTCGCACGATCTGCGTGCGCCGATCCGCGTGGTCGAAGGGTTCACGAAGATCGTCAAGGAAGACTACGGCCGGCTGCTCGACCGTGTCGGCAACGACCACCTCGACCGCGTGCTCGGCGCTGCCGCGCGCATGAACAACATGATCGACGCGCTGCTCGCGCTGTCGAAGCTGTCTTCGCAACCGCTGGCGCGCCAGACCGTGAACCTGTCGCAACTCGCCGGTTACGTGGCCGACGACCTGCGGCGCCAGTGGCCGGAGCGTGTGGTCAACATCGAGATCGAGCCCGGCGTGCAGGTGCAGGGCGACGCCACATTGCTGCGCGTGGTGATCGAAAATCTGCTCGGCAACGCCTGGAAATACACCAGCAAGTGCGCCGACGCGCGCATCAACTTCGAGCGCTCTGCCAAAGGGGTCGACTTCTTCACCGTGCGCGACAACGGCGCCGGTTTCGACATGCGGTTTTCAGACCGCCTGTTCGGTGTGTTCCAGCGCCTGCACAGTGCCAACGATTTCCCCGGCACCGGGATCGGCCTGGCTTCGGTGCGGCGCATCGTGCGCCGCCATGGTGGCGAGATCTGGGGCGAAGCCGAGGTCAACCAGGGCGCGCAGTTTCACTTCTCGCTGCCGCAAGGCTGAGCAGCTGCGCGGCGTGCGCGGCAACCGGTTGGGCCGCTGCGGCCGCGAGCTGCTGCAGGCGCTGCAGGGCGAGCGTGGCGCTGAGGCCGTCGCGCTGCATCAGCAGGCCGACTGCCATCCATTGCAATTGTTCCGGTGAATGGCCTTCGCCCGAAGCCGGCACACCGGCCGCGCTGCGCTGTGCGTGCAGGTTGGCCATGGCCGTGGCGACGCTCGGCAGGATCTGCGCAATGTCGAGCGGCTTGACGAGGTAGGCCACCGCGCCCAGCGCCTTCGCCTGGGCCACGGTCGCCTCGTCTGAAAACGCCGACAGGAACATGAACGGGATCTGGCAGTACTCGCGCAGGTAGGCGGCCACGTCGAAGCCGCTCTTGCCCTGCATGCGGATGTCGAGCAGCGCCAGGTCGGGCCGGTGTTCGCGGGCGAGCAGGATCGCGTCGTCGCCGTTGTCGGCATCGATCACGTCGTAGCCGGCCTGCGTGAGGCCGTGCGCCAGCGTGGCGAGCACGAGCCGGTCGTCGTCGACGACGAGGATCGTGCCTTGGGGGGGAGTCGTCATCTTTTTTGTGCCCGGCGCCTCGCGGCCGGCCGGGCTCCACTGCGAACTGCGCCGATTGTCCGTGAAGGCGGCGCCGCGCGACTGCGGATTTATCCCCTCGTGGGTAAGCGAACGAAAGTGCACCGCGGGCCGGAACGCACGCGCATGTCACCCGCGCGTGACGACCGGAGGCTGCAACACCATTTCGGCCACGACCCGGTCTTCGTGCTGCTCCAGCGTGAGGCGCGCACTGCGCCGCGGCAACAAGGCCCGCACCAGGCCGAGGCCCGACACACCGCCAGGAATGCGCATCAGATCGAAGCCTGGCACGAGCGTGGCCCGGTTCGACACCTTGATGCGCACGCCCATTTCGCCGCCGTCGAGCGTGCACAGCACCTCGTCGTCGGGCGTGCCGGCGCTGTGCTTCACGGCGTTGGTCAGCAGCTCGTTGAGCGTCAGCGCGATCGGGATCGACTCGGCTTCGGGCAGCGTCCATTCCGTCGGCGTGGTGCCGGCGGCCGAAAAACGGATCGTGCGCCCGAAGGTGCGTTGCACCGACGACGTGATCGCCTCGACCACGCTCGCCAGCTGCAGCGGCCCGCCGCTGCCGACCTGCAGCCCGTAGACCTGCGCGATCGCGTGCACCTGGCCCACCACCTCGGCGATCACGCCCGCCACCTCGGGCTTGCGCTGGCCGATCTGCTGCAGCAGGCCGGCCACACCCTGCAGGTTGTTCTTGATGCGGTGGTGCACTTCCTTCACCAGCATCTCGCGCTGCGCGATCGCCGCTTCCAGCCGTGCCTCTTGCGCGGCGCGCTGTTCGGTCACGTCGGTCGCCACCAGCAGCAACTGGTCGGGCGCGCGCCCGGGGCCGGCGGCCAGCGGCAGGTAACGTGCGTCCCAGACCGTGGGTTCGCCGTCGATCAAGACCGGGTACTCGCGCGTGGTCACCTCGGTCGAGCCGAGGGCGTGGGCCATATCGTGCCGCAGCGCCAGCGCGAACTCGGGCGTCACGATGTCTTCGGGTGACGCGCCGATCAGCTGCGACGGCGTGTGGCCCGTCGCGCGCGCTGCGACTTCGTTGATCTGCACGATCTTCAGCGTGTGCGCGTCGTACAGCGTGATCGCCAGCGGCGCCGCTTCGATGATGCGTTGCAGCGAGGCCTGCGCTTCGGTCACGCGCGCCTCGGCCAGGCGGCGGCGTTCGATGTCGAGCAGTGCGTAGGTGAGCTGCCGGCCGGTCGATTCGCGTTCGGTCGAGACCGCGTTGCCCACGACCCAGAACTCGCGCCCATCGCGCGCCAGCACGCGGCACTCGAAGGTCTGGGCCTGGCCTTCGACCAGCTCGGTCAAATACTGCGTGCGGCGGAACGGGTGGTCGGGCTCGGGTGTGGCCACGGTCGAGATCGGCAGATTCACGAAGTCGGCCAGTTCGCCGGCGAACATGCGCCGCGCCGAGCGGTTCATCCACTCGATGCCCTGCGGCCCGACGGTGACGATGCCGACCAGCGCCGAGTCGAGGATCGAGCGCGTGCGGTCGGCCTGCAGCGCCACGGCACGCTCGGCGCGGTGGCGTGCGTCCACGTCGACATACGACGCGATGATGCCGCCCGACACGTCGCCCAGCGTCACCAGCCGCTTGCTCACCTGGACCCAACGCAGCCGCCCGTCGCGCAGGCGCAGCTGGCGCTCGCCGTTCCAGCGGCCGTGGCTGCGCAACTCGGCTTCTTCCAGCGGCCAGAGGTGCTCGAAGTCGACCCGGTCGGCGAACAGCTCGGCGATGTCGAGCATCGACAGTTCGTCGACCGTGCAAGCGGCGAGGTGCGCGAGCGCCTGGTTGGCGCGCTCGATCAGCCGGCCGCGGATGAAGGCGATGCCCACGCCCGACAGGCTGAACATCAGCTCGCGGTCGCGCGCCAGGATCTCAAGCTCCATCTGCTGGGTCTTGAGCCGGGTCACGTCGGACAGAACCGCGATGGTTTCGGCGTTGCCGGCCTCGCCGGTGCGCCGCAGCGAGAGTGAATACCAGCGTGGCAAGGTGTCGCCGCGTGCGGCCGGCACGTCGAACTCGGTCTCGAAGATCGGACTCTCGGCGAGCGCCGCGGCCGCGTCGGCGGCGATGCGCGCGGCATGCGGGTTGTGGGCGAACAGCGCCTGTACGCCCAGGCCGCGCGCCGCGCCCTCGGCCCAGCCGAGCATCAGCTCGAAGCGGCGGTTGCAGCGCTGCAGCGCGTCGCCGCGCAGGTAGGCGATGCCGGCGGTCGTGCTTTCGAGAATCGTGCTCAGCTCGTGCAGCAGCTGTTCGCTGCGCAACTGGCTCTGGTGCTGTTCGGTGATGTCGAGCGTGACGACCGAGCTGGTGCGCTTGCCCGATGCGAGCGTGGCCAGACCGACGCCGGCGGTGTCCATCAGCGCACCGATCTGCATCTGCGCCAGGTCACGCTCTTCTTCGACGCTGCGGTCTTCGAGCACCGCCATGTAGCGGCGCTGCCCGCCGGAGCTGTTGTAGCCGCGCACGACCGAGCGCAGCAGCCGCGGCCCGCCGGGTGCGGCCTGCAACGACCCCTGGCGCTGCAGCGCGGTCGCGCCCGCGAGCAGTTGCAGCGAGACTTCACCGTCGTCCCACGCCAGCAGTTGCTGCAGGCCGGCGGAAGCGTCGGCCAGCGAAACCGGTACCGCGCCGGCGAGCGTGTCGAAGGCCGGGTTGGTGCGCAGCAGCAGGCCGCTGGCGTCGAAGAGCACCATGCCGACGGGGCTCAGGCCGAACCAGTCGTCGAGCTCGCGCAGCGAGCGGTCGGCGCGTTCGCGCGCCACGTGTTCGGCGGTGGCGTCCTGCATCACCGCGAGCAAGAGTGCTTCGCCGTTGTCGCCACGCAAGGTTCGGCGCGCCACCCGGTAGTGGCGTTCGCGGCCGCTGGC
>JAYVTD010000277.1:0-4411 GCA_043774765.1 Rhizobacter sp.
CAGTTGACCAGGATGTCGCAGCGGCCGAAGTTGCGGCCGACGTGTTCGAAGGTCTGGGCGATCGACTCGGGCCGGCCGACGTCCAGCGCCAGCGCGACGGCATGGCCGCCGGCCTCGCGCAGGCGAGCTGCCGTGGCTTCGGCGGCCGTCACGTCGAGGTCGGCCACCAGCACCTGGTGCCCCGCTGTTGCCAAGCGCTCGCACACGTCGGCGCCGATGCCCTTGGCGCCGCCGGTGACCATGGCGACGCGGCGTTCTGAATCAGGAGGTGTCTGCATGGGGATCGAGGAGGAAGGGGTCAGAGACAGGGGTCAGAGAAAGGGGTCAGAGGAAGCCGATCGAGATCCACGGCACCAGCGCGACCACCAGCAAGCCGACGAACAGTGCCGCCAGGTAGCCCATGATCGGTCGGATGCCCTCGTCGGGATTGACACGGCCGATCGCGCAGGCCGCGTAGTAGCCGACCCCGAAAGGCGGCGCGAACAGGCCGATGCCCATCGACAGGATCACCACCATTGCGTAGTGGACCTCGTGGATGCCGACCGCCCTGGCGATCGGGAACAGCAGCGGCCCGAACAGCACGATTGCCGGAATGCCTTCGAGCACGCTGCCGAGCACGATGAAGGCCGCGATCGACACCGCCATGAAGCTGGCGCCGCCGCCGGGCATCGCGCGCATCGCCTCGCTCAGCTGGTTCGAGAAGCCGGACTGCGTCAACCCCCAGGCCATTGCGGTGGCGGCGCCGATGATCAGCAGGATCGAGCCCGACAGGCTGGCGGTGTCGATCAGCATCGGATACAGACGCTTCCAGTCGAACTGGCGGTAGATCAGCAATCCCGCCAGTACGCCATAGGCGATGCCGATCGTCGAGACCTCGGTGGCGGTGGCCACGCCTTCGACCACCGCGGCGCGGATGATGAACGGCAGCGCGAGCGCCGGCACGGCGATGAGGAAGGCGCGCCCGATCTGACGGCCGCTGGCGCGCACGACGCCGCCGAGATCCTCGTGGCGGTAGCGGACCCACACCACCGCCACGAGCGTGAGCGCCAGCACCAGGCCCGGCAGCATGCCGCCGGTGAACAGCGCGGCGATCGACACGCCGGTGACCGAGCCGATCGTGATCAACACCAGGCTGGGCGGGATGGTCTCGGTCTGCGCGCCGCTGGCCGAAAGCAGCGCGACCAGGTCGCCCTTGCGCGCGCCACGCTGCGCCATTTCCGGGAACAGCACGGGTGCCACGGCCGCCATGTCGGCGACCTTGGATCCGGAGATGCCCGACACCAGGTACATCGCGCCCAGCATCACGTATTGCAGGCCGCCGCGAACATGGCCCAGCAGCGCAGCGAGGAAAGAGACCATCGTGCGCGCCATGCCGGTCATTTCGATCAGCAGGCCGAGGAACACGAACAGCGGCACCGACAGCAACACGATGTGCGACATGCCCTCGTCCATGCGCCCGACGATCACGCCGACGGGCACATGCGTGGTGAGGGCCAGGAACCCGAAGGTCGCCAGGCCGAAGCTCACGGCGATCGGCACCCCGATGAGTACCGTGGCCGCCGTGATGCTGACAAAAAAGATCACCAGGTTCAACTGACCGAGCCCCTGAAACAGCGGCTGGGCAACCCACAGGGCGCCACAGATGGCCAGCACGCTGCCCATCGCGGTGGCGGCCTCCCTGGGCGAAGCCGTCTTCGCGAGGCGCAGCACCGACATGAGCCCCATCAGTGCGAGGCCGACCGGCAGCGCGGCCACACGCCAGCTCGCCGAGATGTCGAGCGCGGGCGTGGTGATGGCCGATTCCTCCAGCATGTGCTCCCACGCCGGCCACAGGTTCAGGCCCAGGAAGGCAATCGCCGCGGCCACCGCCACGCTGTCGAGCAAGCGCCTGGCGCGCGGGGAGAATTGCGCCACCAATGCCGTCATGCGCATGTGTTCACCACGGCTGAAGGCGACGACCGCGCCCAGGCTGGCGAGCCACAGGAAGAGCAGGGATGCGACCTCGTCGCTCCAGACCAGCGGGGTGTGCAAGGCGTAGCGTGCGACCACGCCGGCCAGCAGGATAGCGACCTCGGCGACGATCAGCACGGCGGCAATCGTCTCGATCACGGCGCTGAAGCGCCGGTCGAGCGTGGCGGCCCAGCCGCGCGAGAAACCGGCGGTGGCAGACAGCATCCCGTCGGAGGATGAGGCGGCAGTGCTCACGGCCTGTGCTTCAGCCGATCTGGCCAGCGTACTGCTGCAACAAACCCCAGGCTTCGGCGCCGAACTTCTCGCGGGCTTGCGCATAGAAGCCGCCTGCGACCAAGGCTTGTTGGAACGGGGCGTTGTCCACGGAGTTGAAGATCAGGCCCTTGCCTTCGAGCTGCTTGCGCAGGTCGATGTTGGCGCGGGCGATGTCGTCGCGCTGCTTGCGCGCGGCGTCGTTCATGTGGCGGGTGATGACCTGCTGCACATCGGCCGGCAGCGATTTCCAAAGCTTGCCCGAGGCCACGAACCAGAAGCCGTCCCAGGAATGGTTGGTCAGCGAACAGTACTTCTGCACCTCGTAGAACTTGGCCGAGTCGATCAGCGCCAGCGGGTTCTCCTGGCCGTCGGCCACCTTGGTCTGCAACGCCTGGTAGGCCTCAGCCAGCGGCAGGCTGACCGGCGCGGCGCCGAGGGTCTTGAACATCGCCACCCACAACGGCACCACCGGCACGCGGATCTTGAAGCTCTTCAGGTCCTCGGGCGTGCGGATCGGGCGGGTGCTGGTGGTGATCTGGCGAAAGCCGTTGTCCCAGACCGTCGAGAACGGCACGAGGCCCACTTTCTCGATGTTGGTACGGATGTGGTTGCCGACGGCGCCGTCCATCGCCGCCCACACCTTGTCGTAATTGCTGAAGGCGAAGCCGACGCCGGTGATCGCCGTCACCGGGATCAAGGTGGACATCACCGTGCCGGGGAAGGTCGCCAGCTCGAGCGCGCCCGAGCGCACCTGCGACATCATGTCGGAATCGTTGCCGAGCTGGTTGTTCGGAAACAACTCGATCGCCACACGGCCTTGCGTTTCGGTGGCGATGGCGGCGATCGCCTCCTTCAGCCGGACGTTGACCGAATGTGTCGCGGGAAGGTCGGTGCCGAGCTTCAGCTTGAACTCGGGCGGCCGTGCGGCCTGAGCGCCGGCGATGGCCGGCAGTGCGGAGGTTCCCGCGATCGCGCTGGTGGCAAGGAAGTGTCTGCGGGTGAAGTTCATGACGGCTTTCGGGTAAAGGCCGCACCGGGGCGGCGGAGTCGGTCGCGTGAGCTTGCACCCACCGTGGACAAAGCGTATTCTGAATTCAGAGTTCGTAGTACAGGGTCTTCCCTATGTGAACTTTGAATTCAGAGTTCTAACATCTGGCGGTCCGGGGCGGCGCTCGGCCGGCTTGCCCGATTGCTGGAGAACGAGATGAACCGTCTGCTGACCGTTGCCGATGCCGTGGCCGCCCACGCGCGCCTGCGCCCTCACAAACTCGGCGCGTGTGATTCGCGCCTGAGCTTGACCTTTTCACAGTGGAACGATCGTGCCAACCGCCTTGCCAATGGCCTGCTCGGTCTGGGCCTGGTTCCGGGCGACCGCGTGGCACTTCTGGCCTACAACCGCGTCGAGTGGATGGAGTTCTATGTGGCGTTGGCGCGCGCCGGGCTGGTCGCCGTTCCCGTCAACTTCCGGCTCACCTCGCCGGAAATCGCCTACATCGTCGAACACAGCGAGGCCAGCGCCATGATCGTGCACGATCAGCTGCTGGACCGCGTGGCACCGATCCGCGCGACATTGCCGGTGGCGCCGCACCGCTACGTTCAGCTGGGTGGCGAGGCCGCGGACGGCTGGGTGGGCTACGAGGCGATGATCACCGCGTCATCGGCCGCCGCGCCGCCCGTGGCCGTGCTGCCCGGCGACACGAGCGCGCTGATGTACACCTCGGGCACGACCGGCAAGCCCAAGGGTGCCATCCGCAGCCACGAGGGCAGCACGCTGATCGCGCTGGCCACCGCGCTGGAGATGGGTTTCACACGCGACGACACGGCGCTGCTGGTGATGCCGATGTGCCATGCCAATTCACTGTACTTCAGCCACACCTTCGTGCACCTGGGCGCCACCTGCGTGATCGACGACCGCCGCAGTTTCGACCCGGAAGCGCTGCTCGCCACGCTGGCCGGGCAGAAGGTCACGTTCACCTCGCTGGTGCCCACCCACTACATCATGATGCTGGCCTTGAGCGATGCCGTGAAGGCGAAGTACGACGTGAGTCGGGTCGAGAAGCTGATGATTTCTTCGGCCCCGGCGAGACGGGAAACCAAGCTGGCGATCCTCGAACATTTCCGCAACGGCAAGCTGTACGAGCTGTACGGCTCCACCGAGGCCGGCTGGGTCACGCTGCTGCGCCCC
>JAYVTD010000278.1:0-4690 GCA_043774765.1 Rhizobacter sp.
CACTTCGCGTCGCAGACGCAGCGCCAGGAGCGCCCGCAGAACATGCCGCACGTGGCCCTGACCGACCGTGAAAACGAAGTGCTGCTGCGTGTGGCCAAGGGCTACACGTTGCCCGAGATCGGCGTGCAGCTGAACCTGTCGCGCCACACCATCGCCGACTACGTGAAGCAGATCTACCGCAAGCTCAACGTGAGTTCGCGCGCCGAAGCCGCACTCGAAGCGCAGCGGCTGGGCCTGTTCAGGCGAGCCTGATCCGGAATTAGCCGCCCACACGGGCGGCCTTCGGTTCGATGACGATCAGTTGCAGCTTGCCGGCGCGGTGAACGACGGCGTGATCTGCACGCTCGTCGAACTCAGCACCACGCCCTGCGCGCCGACGCCGACGCCGTACTGCGCGAAGGCCTGCCACACCAGGCTGCAGTCCGACGGGGTCGGGCCGGTGCGCACCGACGCGAGGATGCCGTCGCGCATGTTTTCAAAGGCGGGCGTCGCTGGCGTGTAGTTCATGCCGTCGACAACGTAACCGAACAACGAATCACGCCGTGTCCCGAACAGCTCGATCAGGCGCCAGACGATGGCGGCGTAGATCTCGCCGTCGTTGTGGACTTCGGCGCCGTTCACGTTTGCATAGGTCAGCGGATAGTTGGTGTAGCGGTAGCGGCGAATGCCCAGCGGGCTACTCGCCGAGTACTCGCCGATCACGTCGTCGCCGTTGACCAGCATCGCGATGCCGTCGCTGTTGCCCTCGCCGACCGCACCTGCCAGCGGCCCGCTCATGCTCCCGATCATGCGCCACGACAGGCCGTGGCCGTATTCGTGGAACACGACATCGGTGTCCAGCGACGCATCGATCTGCAGCGGCTGGACCGCGCGCTTGCGCACCGTCGCGTTCGGCGCCGCGAGGGCTCGCAGCTCAGCACCGTCGCTCTTGCCGATCATCACGGCCGGGATGCGGACCGTGGTGTCTGTGCCGCCCATCTCGAACATCTCGGTCGCGCCGATGTTGTTCGCCACGACCACGCTGGTGGCGCCCGCCGCCTGCGCGTTGAGCACTTTGAGCGTGAACGCGCAGGTGCCGCGGTCGATCAGCGCGACCTTGCCGCTGACCGCCGCGCTGACTGTGGTGCAGCCGTCGGCAGGGCTCGCAAGCACCACGCCGCCGGTGATGCCGGTGGTCGTCAGCACCGGGCCGAACTGGGCCCCTTTCGCGCCATAACTTTTCGAGACCGGGCTGTTGAGCTGGACCTCGTGTGTCGGCCCGGCGCCGCTCCACAAATACATCTGCATGCGCGGCTTGCGGCCGTCGGCAGGGGTAGCGAAGTTGGCGTTGTCGGTGCCGCTGCCGTCCTGCGCTTCGGCCTGCACCGGATCGCGACCGCTGCCACCCTTGCCGAAGTTGTCGGCCTGGAAGTTGCCCGCCGCCTCGTTGAAGCCATGCCGGTACAGGATGTCGTGGATGATGTTGTTCAGGTAGAACAGGTTTTGCACCGCGACCGCCCTGTTGCCGGTCGTCGCCGGCGCCATTGTCAGTTCGGCGGCGGTGAGAAAGCCGCCACCCGCCACGGCCGTGCCGCCTCTGTCGGGCCGGTTGTTGGCGTTGGAATCGAGGTAGGTGTTGGTGTTGTTGCCGCTGATCTGGAACGTTGACTGTGCCCCGCCACCGAGCCAGCCGATCGGCGATTGCGCGTTGCCGGTACCGGGGCCGGCAACGACCGTCTGCGGGCCCTTGCCAGGATCGACGGGGAAGATGTTGTAGCTGTCGTTCGCGGTGCGCGACACGATGTCGAGGATGCGGCCGCCGCCGCTGACGAGCGTTTCGTGGAGCTGGTTGCTCTTGGCGCTCCAGGTTTCGACCAGCCAGCCGCGCGCGAGCGTGCCGTCTTGCATCGGTACCGCGACCGCCGTGACGGTGGGCGCGGTGTGGAAATAAGCACCGGCATCGAAGGTCGCGGTGTTGCCCTGGGCCGTGGTCTGCCGCGCCGCTGCGGCCTGCGCAGGGTGAAGGCGCGCCATCGCCACGCGCAGCGCGGCCGCGGCATCGATGCGGCTCGCCGCGAGCGGCGTGACCGGCGCGAGGTGGTCGATCACATGCACCAGCTCGCCGCGCGAATTGACCGTGGCCTTGACGTAGGCACCATGCACCGTCAAGCCTTCGGCCATCTGCTGCATGCGCAGATGCGTCGCGCCGCCGCGGCCCGCGGCTGACGATGCCGAGCGCAGCGACGCCACCGCCGCCTCGGCGCGGCCGCGGCTACGCAGATAACCCGCCACCAGAGCGTCAGGTGCCGCCCGCGACGCCATCAGCACCTGCCCAGCCTCGGCACGCGAAACCTGCGGCGCGGCGCGGGCCACACCCACCTCGCCCTGCGCCACCGAGAGGCCGGCCGAAGACAGCGCCGCGAAGACCAAAGAAACGTTGAACAGAATTTGTTGGCGTCGCATGCAGGACTCCTGATAAGTGGATGCTGTTAGAGGCAACGACTATGCCAGCCGACCGCCGCATGGTTTGTAACGCCGCCCTCGGGGAATACCCGCAACGGCAACCCGGAGGACCCGCGCTCGTACCGGATCGATGGTGCTGCGGCACGAGCGACACGGCCGTATCGCACGGCAAGGGCAGATGTCTGCAGCGCAGCAACGCTGCGCACAAACGTGCGCGCCGGCTTCGCGATAATCGGTCGATGATCGGACGCATCACCGGCACGCTCGCGGGCAAATCGCCACCGCAAATCCTCGTCGACGTGAACGGCGTCGGCTTTGAGGTCGACGTGCCGATGAGCAGCTATTACAACCTGCCCGCGCTCGGCGAGCGGGTGGTGCTGCTCACGCACTTCGTGGTGCGCGAAGATGCGCAGCTGCTGTTCGGGTTTCTCACCGTTGATGAGCGCACCACCTTCCGGCTGCTAGTGAAGATCTCGGGCATCGGCCCGCGCATGGCGCTGGCGATTCTCTCGGGCCTGAGCATCAACGAACTCGCGCAGGCCGTGAGCCTGCAGGAAAGCGCGCGGCTCGTGAAGGTGCCCGGAATCGGCAAGAAGACCGCTGAGCGGCTGTTGCTCGAACTCAAGGGCAAGCTCGGCGATTCGCTCGCCGCGCCGGCCAGCGTGAACAGCGGCGCGCAGGGCGATATCCTGCAGGCGCTGCTCGCCCTCGGCTACAGCGACCGCGAAGCGGCCGCCGCGCTCAAGGCCCTGCCGGCCGAAGTCGCGGTGAGCGACGGCATCAAGCTGGCCCTGCGCGCCCTGGCCAAATAGCGCTTCAGTGTTTCATGCTGTGGTCGGCGCCCGGCGCTTCGACCTTCACGTCCACCGTCACAACGCCTGCCTTCTCGAACTTCAACTTCACGGGGAAACTGTCGCCGGCCTTCAGCGGCGCCTTCAGGCCGATGAACATCACGTGGTAACCGCCGGGCTTGAGCTCGACGGTCTTGCTGGCCGGAAGTTCAATGCCTTCGACCTGGCGCATCTTCATCACGTCGCCTTCCATCTTCATCTCGTGCAGTTCGACGCTTGTCGAAACCTCGGCGCTGACCGACAGCAGCTTGTCGTTGCCGCCGCCGTTGACGAACTTCATGAAGCCGCCACCGATCGGCTGGCCGGCCGCGGTGGCGCGTGCATACGGGTGGCCGATGGTGATGGCGCCGACCTTGAATTCGTGGGCGTGGGTGGCGACGGCAGCCAGCGCCAACGCGGTGCCGGTGATCAGGTTCTTCAGGGTCATGGAGTGGCTCCTTGGGGATGAGTTTATCGTGTAGAAATCAGTGGCCACAACGCAGCTCGGCGCTGTAGGTGCGCTGCGTATACGGGTGGAGAGCCCAGCAGGTTCGGTTGCCGATATTGTCGATGCTGGCGCTGAGCTTCCATTGTTTGCTCGCCCGGCATGGCAAGCGCACGGTCGGCGCGCGGTTCGAAGACTGGCGTGCCTTCAACGGCAACGAGCGGCATCGGCACGCTGCGGTCGATAATGAAGCATGTCGATCCAGACCGATGACTTCGAACCCACGCGCCGCGTCGTCAGCGCAACACCCGCCTCGCCCAACGAAGAAGCCATCGAGCGCGCTTTGCGCCCGAAGGGGCTGGCCGAATACGTGGGCCAGGTCAAGGCCCGCGAGCAACTCGAGATCTTCATCGGCGCAGCGAAGAAACGCAGCGAAGCGATGGACCACGTGCTGCTGTTCGGCCCGCCGGGCCTGGGCAAGACGACGCTCAGCCACATCATCGCCAACGAACTCGGTGTGAACCTGCGCCAGACCTCGGGCCCGGTGCTCGAAAAGCCGAAAGACCTGGCCGCGATCCTGACCAACCTGGAGCGCAACGACGTGCTCTTCATCGACGAGATTCACCGCCTCTCGCCGGTCGTTGAAGAAATTCTCTACCCCGCGCTGGAGGACTACCAGATCGACATCATGATCGGCGAAGGCCCGGCCGCGCGCTCCATTAAGCTCGACCTGCAACCCTTCACGCTGATCGGCGCCACCACCCGCGCCGGCATGCTGACGAACCCGCTGCGCGATCGTTTCGGCATCGTCGCACGACTGGAGTTCTATACGGCCGAAGAGCTGGCGCGCATCGTCACACGCAGCGCCGGACTGCTGAAGGTCGAAATGAACACGGCCGGTGGTTTCGAAATCGCACGCCGCTCACGCGGCACGCCGCGTATCGCCAACCGGTTGTTACGCCGCGTGCGCGAC
>JAYVTD010000279.1:0-24421 GCA_043774765.1 Rhizobacter sp.
GCGGCCACATTAAAGTCGTTGCCGCGCTGGGCGACCCGGCGCTGGTGGCAGGCGTGCTGCGCGAACATCGCCCCGACCTCATGGTGCTGGATCTGCGCATGCCGGCGGGCGACGGCCTGGCCTTGTTGCGAGCACTGCGTGCGGAAGGCTGCGACACGCCTGCCCTGATCCTCACGATGAGTGACTCCGAAGTTGACCTCGCAGCTGCGCTGCGGGCCGGTGTTCGTGGTTACCTGCTCAAGGACATGGAGCCCGAAGAGGTGATCGGCGCCATCGAACGCGCCGCTCACGGCGAACTCACTTTTGCGCCGGCGATGACCGTCAAGCTGGCGCAGCTGCTGCAGGCCGGAACCACCGGCAAGCAGCGCAAGAACCTGCTCGATTCGCTGACCGAGCGCGAGCACCAAATACTCGACCACCTGGCCCACGGCGAAAGCAACAAGGCGATGGCACGCGCGCTGGACATCAGCCACGACACCGTGAAACTGCATGTGCGTCACATCCTGTCCAAGCTGAACCTGAGTTCGCGCGTCGAAGCCGCGGTGTTTGCGGTTGAGTCGCGGGTCAACAACAACGGCTGATCCCCCGCTTGGGATCAGGGGTAGGTCAAGGGCACGCGCTCCATTCGCCCGGCACCTTGCCGACCAGCAGCAAGAAGTTCGCGAAGGGCCCCATGTTGCCCATCGCTTCCATCTTCGGCCCCACGAAGTTGAGATGACCGAACATCATTGCGCGCATCGGGCCCACGTCTCCCACGCCCATCTCCCGCCAGCGTGGTGTCTCGGCCCACATCAGGTAGTCGGCGCTGCCGTTCATCGCACTCGTCTTGACTGGGCCGCCATAGGTGCACAGCGCCTTGCTGTCCTTGAGCGCCACCTGAATCTCGATGTGCGGGCTCTTCGGGCAGTCCGTGCGATAGATCTGCATCGCCTTGTAGCCACGGCCGGCGTCGTTTTTGATCCAGTCGGATTCCACCAGCTTGCTCGTCAGCGTGGCGTCGGCATTCCAGGCCTCGCACAGGGCCTGGGCCCAGGGCTCGGACATCCCCACGCTGGGCACTTGGGCCCGTGATGGCGTCGCAGCGGCGAATGCCGTGCAGAGCAGGCTGAGCGCCCATGCCTTCGAGTGCTGTTTCACAGGTCAAGCCTCCAGGAGTTGTTGGGTGGGTTCGAGTGCGGTCATCGACTGGCTCTCACCGAACCAGGCCAATTCGCCGCGCAGCCGCACCACTTCGCCGACGATCGTCAGGCAGGGCGAGCACAAGCCGGCGCGTTCCACCTCGCCGGCCAGCGTGGCCAGCGTTGCGCAGACGACGCGCTGCGAGGCAAGGCTGCCTTGCGCCACGACGGCGGCTGGCCAATCAGCGGCCAGTCCGTGCTCGATGAGCTTGCCGCAGATCGTTGCCAGGCCGGTCAGGCCCATGTAGATCACAACCGTCTGGCGCGCACGCGCCAGCATCGGCCAGTCGAGATCGAAGCTGCTGTCCTTCAGGTGGCCCGTCACGAAGACGCAACTCTGCGCTAAGTCGCGGTGCGTCAGCGGGATGCCGGCATACGCGGCGACACCGCAGGCCGCCGTGATGCCGGGCACAACTTCGAACGGCACGCCCGCGGCAGCCAGGGCCTGCAATTCCTCGCCGCCGCGGCCGAAGACGAAAGGATCCCCACCCTTGAGCCGCACGACTTGGCGGCCGGACTGCGCCAGACGGACCAGCAAGGCGTTGATGTCGGACTGAACCATGCTGTGATTGGCGCGTTCCTTGCCGGCGTAGATGCGTTGGGCACCGGCGCCGATCAGCGCGAGCACCCCATCGCCGACAAGGTGGTCATGCACCACCACATCGGCCTTGGCCAGCAGGCGGGCTGCGCGCAAGGTCAGCAAGTCCGGGTCACCGGGGCCGGCACCGACCAGGAAAACACGGCCTTTCGGTGCGCGGCAGTGGGCGAGCAGGGCGCTCATGTCGACAAAGGAGTTCATGGTCGGCGGCCTCGGTGTGGTCTCGGTGGATGGCGCTACTTCGAGCAGCCGCTGCCGCCGCCGTTGCCGCTGGCCTTGGCCGGCTTGTCGGTGGCGTCGGACTCGGGCACGAAGACGAAGTTGAACTGGCCCGGTTCGAGTTCGACGAAATCGAGCACGATGTCTTCGAGCATCGGCTGGCTCGGCGGCGCGATGACGAGGTTCACACCTTGTATCTGCAGGGGCATGTCGCCTTCGCGCGGCTCGTCGAAGCCCATGCCGTAGGTGATCGAACCGTCGCTTTCGCGACGCGCCGCTACGCGCAACGCCCAGTCGGCGCTGCCGGCATCGGCGGCGGCGCGAACGATCTGCTGCGCGGCGGATGGAGTTAGGCTGAGCACGCGAGCGCTCCTTGGTCGAGGGCAAGGCGGGGGTTCGTGTCACCAGGCGGTCGCGACGCTGCTGCGTCGCGCAGCAGCGCGGTCTGGCGCACGAAGGCCACGAAGCGTTGCGGCCAATCATTGCCGCCGGTATGGCGCAGGTGGGCGTAGGACGCCAGCAGCCGGTTGACGACTACGCCGTCGCGCTGGCCGTCGATGCCGTGGCCGCGCTGCACGCGGTAGGCGTAGCGCAAACCGGAGTCGACATCGACGAGCTCGGAGTGATGGAACTCGTGGCCGAGGCATGCGTTGTTCGCGTCGATGCCGGTGCCGCACATCGGCCACGGGTGATCGGCGGTTTCGGCCAGGCGCACATAACCCCGCCCGACCGGGCGCTCGTGCATCACGACATCGCCAGGGATCGCGCCGACCATTTCCGATACCTGGCCCTTCCAATGGATGGACCGCGCCAGATACATCAGGCCGCCGCATTCGGCATAAGCCGGCAGTCCATCAGCAATCGCCGCTCGAATTGCAGCGCGCAGCGAGTGGTTGGCTTCCAGTTGAGGCATGAAGGCCTCGGGAAAGCCGCCACCGATGAACAGGCCGTCCAGCACCGGCAAGCGGGTATCACGCAGCGTGTCGATCGGCACCAGCGTGGCGCCGGTGGCCTCGAGCGCTGCGAGATCGTCCGGGTAGTAGAAGCCGAACGCGGCGTCGCGGGCGATGCCGATGCGTACGTGTCGCGCAGTGGTGCCTGCTGCGACGAGCGATGCGGGCGCCATCGCGCTCGTCGACGCGGCCAGCGCCCGCACGCTGCTGAGGTCGACCTGCCCGGCGACTGCGGCGGCAATCTCGCGCAGGCGGTCATCGGCGTCGCCGACTTCCGCCGTGGGCATCAAGCCGAGGTGGCGCTCGACCATGGCCAGGCGAGCGTCGTGTTGCACCGCGCCGAGCACCGGCACGCTGGTGTAGTGCTCGATCACCGCGCGCAGCTTGGCCTCGTGGCGCGAGCCGCCGAGCTGGTTGAGGATCACGCCGCCGATGCGCACCTGCGGGTCGAAGGCCTGGTAGCCCAGGATCAACGGCGCGATACCGCGCGTCATGCCGCGCGCGTCGATCACCAGCAGCACCGGCATGTCGAACCGGCGCGCGAGCGCGGCGTTGCTGTTGCTGCCGTCCAGGGCCAGGCCGTCGTAGAGGCCCTTGTTGCCTTCGACCAGGCTCACGTCGGCCGCGCCGGCATGGCGCGCGAACAGCTCGCCGATCTCGGCGTCGTGCATCAGCTGCGGATCGAGGTTGAAGCAGGGCAGGCCGCTGGCGCGCGCCAGCCACATCGGGTCGATGTAGTCGGGGCCCTTCTTGAAGGTCTGCACCCGCAGGCCCCGGTCGGCCAGCGCGCGCGCCAGGCCGATCGCCAGCATCGTCTTGCCCGACGACTTGTGCGCCGCGGAGATCAACAGGCGCGGGCACTTCATGCTCGTGCGCCTTGAGCGCCGCGCTCGGATGCGGGTTCGTCGTAGGGCATGAAGTCGAGCACGCGAACGCCGACCGTGGTCACGACGAAGGCCGCACCGATGCCGCCCAGGCCTAGCAGCCATTCGGGCCAGCGCGGCACGTAGCTCGCGACGGCGCCGTCGCCGAAGCTGCTGCGCATCTCGAAGCCGGGGAAGATGTCGAGCGGAAAGGCCTGGCCGCCGATGATGAAGACGAACAACCATGCGAACGCACCGAGCAGCACCAGCAGCGATGCCGCCAGGCTGCCGCGCTCGCCGGCAAAGCGCGGGTGGAACAGCAGCAGCAGCGGCGCGAGCGAGCCGAGCAGCACATAGCCGACCCAGAACAGCGCGGCATAGACGCCGCCGCCGCCGCGGCCGAGCAGGATGAAGGCCTCGAAGGCGACCTGGCGTGCGAAGTACAGGCTGGTCATGTGCTGGACCGCGACCAGATACAGCGCCGCGGCAACGAAGATGCCCAGCAGGCGCATCAATCGAGCGCGCACGGCCGCGTCGAGCGAGCGGCCGTTCCAGGCCAGCAGGGCCGACTGCACGATCAGAAATACCGCCAGACCCCAGCCGAAGGACATGACGATGAACAGCGGCGCGAGCAGCGCCGACTGGTAGGCCTGGCGCGCGACCAGAAAGCCGAAGATCGAGCCGGTGCCGGTGGTCAGCGCAAAACGCCAGACCAGCGCCGCGATGCCCGCGGCCTGGCTGTAGCCGTTGAAGCGCCGCTCGAACATCGTCCACAGGTAGAGGGCGACGATGGCGAACATGCCGCTGTACAGGAACACGTTCCAGGCGAACACCGAACTGAAGTTGTAGTGCGTGGCCGCGACGAGCAGGCGTTCCGGTCGACCGAGGTCGAGCATCAGCACCATCAGGCCGCCCGACAGCAGGGCCAGCGACAGCAGCGCCGACAGCGGCGCGCGCTTCTTGTACACGCCGACCCCGAACACCGAACCGATCGAGGCCACGTTGAGCACGCCAGAGCCGGCCACGATCATGAAGATCGCAAACACATGCGGCAGGCCCCACACAATTTGGTTGTTCATGCCGGTGATGACGTGGCCGTGCTCTTCCATCAGGTAGGCGGCGGTCAGGCCGGCCACGACGACCGCGCCACCGAATGCGAGCAAGGCGTAGAACCTGTGCTCTTGGCGGCGCGCGGTGATGATGGCGGCAGTCATCGCGTCACAGCCCCTGGTAGCGCACGCCGGGGTCGAGCCGCAGGTCGGGGCGCAACTGGGTTGTCGCAAGTGTGTGAACGCGCTTGAAGATGTCGCTGTCGGGGTCGTTCAGATCGCCGAAAACGATCGCACCGTGCCCAGCCTGGGTGCAGGCCTCGGCACAGGCGGTGTTCTTCTCGCCCTTGTCGATGCGATGCACGCACAGCGTGCAGCTCTCGACGCAGCCCTTGCCGCGCGGCACGTCGGGCTTTTGCTCGTGCAAGGGCTCGTGCACGAACGAACGCGCCCCGAACGGGCAGGCCATCACGCAATAGCGGCAACCGATGCAGCTGTGGCGATCGACCAGCACGATGCCGTCGGCGCGCTTGAACGAGGCGCCTGTGGGGCACACGTCGACGCAGGGCGGATCGGCGCAGTGCTGGCACATCACCGGCAGCGAGGCGGTGCGCTCGGTCTTGGTCTCCTTGATCTCGATCTTGCGGATCCACTGCGCGTCGGTTTCGCGTTGCGGCGTGGCCAGGCCGTTTTCGGTGTTGCACGCGGTGACGCAATCGGTGCAGCCGCTGGCGCATTTGTCGGTGTCGATCAACAGGCCCCAGCGCACCTTGGGGCTGGCTCCCGCCGCAGCCGCCGAACTCGGGGCGCCACCCGCGGCCGACGCTGGAGTGGCCGCCTGTGCGACTTCCATCAGGCGCACGCCTGGGGCCAACAGCGCCCCGCCCAGGCCCACGGCGACGATGCCGAGGAAGCCGCGCCGGTTGGCCGACGAAGCCGCTTCGTCGCTCAGGGCGACGTCCGCGCCGGCGCCATCCGTGCATTGCTCAGGACCGATGGGGTTCGGCGTGCTCACTGGAGTACCTTCGTGCTGCGCACTCCGGTATTCGCCCTTGGGGCGGCCCGGCGTGCTCATGGTTGTTGAGCGCGTTGCGCGACCAGCGAACGCAATTGCTCCTCCAGCTGCGCGCCCCAGACGCTCGCCTGCGGATCGACCAGCCGGTGGAACGCCGTACTCTGCGGTTTGCTGGCATGGCATTCAAAGCAATCGACTTTCACGGCGGCATAGCTGTGGCAGGAGACGCAGAAGTCCGTCTTGGCCTGCGCCACGCTGCCGGTCGTTGTGCTCGCATGGCAACCGATGCAGCCCTTGAGACTGGAGCGCGTATCGCGCACGCCGCGATGCACGGTCTCGTTGCGCTGGTGCTTGAGCAATTGCGGGTGATCGCGCCGCATCACGGCCGGGTCGGCCACGCATTGCGTGCCCGCCGTCGCTCGCTCGATCGGCGGCAGCGGCGTGCGGCCGGTGGGCTCGGCCAGCGGCCCAGCCGCCCAGGCGGCCGCCGCCAACGCGATGGCGATCACGGCACCGACGGCCAGACGCAACTTGCGGATCGACACGCGGCTACTCTCCCAGCCCCATCTGGATGTAGCCCGTCGGGCAGACATCGGCGCAGATGTGGCAGCCGATGCACTTGGTGTAGTCGGTATCGACGTAGCGGCCGGTGGTCGACTGCGACTTCTTGACCTTGAACACGGCAATCTGCGGACAATAGACCACGCAGTTGTCGCACTCAAAACACTGGCCGCAGCTCATGCAGCGCTTGGCCTCGGCCTGTGCCTGGGCCTCAAGCAGCGGCAACATGCGCTCCTCGAAGTTGTTCAGCGCCTCGTCGGCATTGAGGCTGACGATCTTGCGCTTTTGGCGGTCGACGTGATTGAAGTGGCCGAGGAACAGCTCCTTGTGCGAGATCACGTAGCGGTCGGACCGGTCGTCGAAGTTGTGGATCGCACCGGTGCTTGAGTCGGTGCCCCACAGGGGTTCTTCGATCTGCGTGATCTTCAGGCCCTTCTCGAGCATCTTGCGCGTCAGGTCGAATCCGTGCACGTCGATCTTCGGCCGCTTCTCCAGCGCTTCGCTGCGCAGATAGCGCTCGATGCCGTCGGCGGCGATGGCGCCGTGGCCGATGGCTGTGGTCAGCAGGTGCGGGCGCACCACGTCACCGCCGACGAACATCTGCGGCTGGCCCTGCACCTGGTAGTTCTTGTCTGCGGCGATTGCGCCCTTGCCGTTGTTCAGCGTCTCCAGGCCGGTGAAGTCCACCGCTTGCCCGATCGCTGAGACGATCAGGTCGGCGGGGATGTCTTCTTCGGTGCCGGCGATCTGTTTGACGTCGAGCTTGCCGCCGATGATCTTGGCTTCGCAGCGGATCACACGCAGCGCGGTGGCGCGGCCGTCGGCGCCGCGGATGACCGCCACCGGCGCCAGGCCGCCGCGGATGGCGATGCCTTCGGACAGCGCATGCTCGACCTCGTGCTTGCTGGCCTGCATCTTGTCGACCGCGAAGATCGACGTCAGCGTGACCTCGGCGCCCATGCGTGCTGACAACGAGGCTGCATCGTGCGCGGCAAATCCGGCGATCACGTTTTCGGGCCGGTCACTTTCGTGCACCTTGTCGATGTGGCCCAGGCGCCGCGCGACGGTGGCGACGTCGATCGAGGTGTCGCCGCCGCCGATGACGACCACGCGCTTGCCGACGTGCTGCATGCGGCCGTCGTTGAAAGCCTTCAAGAACGCGGTGGCGGTGACGCAGTTCGGTGCCTCGGCGCCTTCCACCGGCAGCGCACGCCCGCTTTGCGCGCCCAGGCCGAGGAACACGGCGTCGAAGCCGGTCTTGATGTCGTCGAGCGTGATGTCGGTGCCGATGCGGCAGTTCATGCGCATCGTGACGCCGAGGTCGACGATGCGCTGGATTTCGGCGTCGAGCACTTCGCGCGGCGTGCGAAAGCCCGGGATGCCGTAACGCATCATGCCGCCGGTCTCCTTGCGCTCGTCGAAGATCGTCACCGCGTGGCCCTTGAGCGCGAGTTGGTAGGCCGCCGAGAGCCCGGCCGGGCCGGCGCCGATGACGGCCACGGTCTTGCCGGTCTGCGTGGCCGGCTTGGGGAAGGCCAGCTTGTTTTCGATGGCCCACTCGCCGAGGAAGTGTTCGACCGAGTTGATGCCGACGAAGTCTTCGACCATGTTGCGGTTGCAGCCCGATTCGCAAGGCGCCGGGCAGACGCGGCCCATCACCGAGGGAAACGGGTTGGCCTCGGTCAGACGGCGCCAGGCGTACTCCTGCCAGGGCACGCCGGCGGGCGGCTTTTCGATACCTCGCACGATATTCAGGTAGCCGCGGATGTCCTCGCCTGAGGGGCAACTGCCCTGGCACGGCGGCGTGCTCTGGATGTAGGTCGGGCACTTGTGCGTATGGTCGGCGTCGAAGATTTCCTTCTGCCAGGCCAACGGCTTGTCGTCACCGTCTTGGTAGCGGCGGAAGGTCAGCGGCTTGGCTTCCGCGGTGGTGGGAATGGAAGACATCGCGGATTCCTCGTTGCGGATTCAGTGGGGCTCGCCGAGCCGGATCGCCTTGCTGACCAGTTGGTGCACGCCGCCGACCATGCTCATGTCGAAGCCGTAGTAGGGCAGCACCTTCGAGAACTGGGCCTTGCAGATCGCGCAAATGGCGGCCATGAAATTGACGCCATGCTGCTGGACCACGTTGTTCAGCGCTTCCATGCGCGGCAACGCACCCTTGACGCGCAGCTCAAGCAGGTCGTCGGTCAGCAGGCCGCCGCCGCCGCCGCAGCAGAAGGTGGTCTCGTGGGTCGTGCCGGGCGCCATGTCGTGGAAGTGGTTGGCCACCGCCTTGATGATTTCGCGCGGGATCACGAACTGGCCGCCGGGCATCGAGCCCATGCGCGAGGCACGCGCCACGTTGCACGAGTCGTGGAAGGTGATGATGCGGTCGTCGTTCTTCTCTTTGTCGAACTTGATCGCGCCTTGCTGGATCAGGTCGTAGGTGAACTCGCAGATGTGCTGCGGCACCGGGTAGCGCGCATCAAGCCAGTCGAAAGGCCCGATCAGCGTGTTCCAGAAGCTGTAGGCCACGCGCCAGGCATGGCCGCATTCACCGATGACGATGCGCCGCACGCCGAGTTCCAGGGCTGCTTCCTTGACACGCAGCGAGATGGTGCGCATCTGCTCGTAGTTGCCGATGAACAGGCCGAAGTTGCCCGCTTCGCTGGCCTTGGAGCTGAGCGTCCATTTGATGCCGGCGGCGTGGAAGACCTTGGCGTACCCAATCAGGCTTTCGACATGCGGCTCGGAGAAGAAGTCGGCCGAGGGCGTGACCAGCAGCACCTCGGCGCCTTCCTGGTCGAGCGGGAAGCGCACATCGAGACCGGTCTCTTCCTTGGTGTCTTCCTCAAGGCCACGCAGCGTGTCGGCGAGCGCCGCCTCCGGGATGCCGAGGTTGTTGCCGATGCGGTGGACCTTGCCGATGATCTCGTTGGAGTACTTCTGGCCCAGGCCGACAGAGTCCATGATCTCGCGCGCCGCCATCGTGACTTCGGCGGTGTCGATGCCGTACGGGCAGAACACCGCGCAGCGGCGGCATTCGGAGCATTGGTTGTAGTAGGTCCACCAATCGTCGAGCACTTCTTTGGTCATGTCGGTGGCGCCGACGAGCTTGGGGAAGTGCTTGCCGGCGAAGGTAAAGTAGCGCCGGTAGACGCCGCGCATCAGATCCTGCCGTGCCACCGGCATGTTCTTCGGGTCGCCAGTGCCGAGAAAGTAGTGGCACTTGTCGGAACAGGCGCCGCAGTGCACGCAGCTATCCATGTAGACCTGCAGAGAGCGGTATTTGCCGAGCAGTTCGCCCATCTTGCCGACGGCGCGCTGTTCCCAGCCTTCGGTCAGCTCGCCGGGGAAGCCGACCGCTTCCTGGATCTTCGGCGACGCGACGTAGGGTTTGCTGTGCGCCATCGAGCCCACCGCCACCAGCGGGATCACCGGGTAGGGTTTGAGCTTGGGGGTCTCGAATGCTTTGATCGCCATGAGGTTCCTAGCGCTTGTCGGCCACAGCCGCCCACGCCGCGAGGTGGCGCACCTCGCGCGAGGTGTCGGCCTGGTTGCGCGTCGGGCTGAAGAACAGGCCCGGCGCATGCATCAGCTTGCTGATCGGGAACACCAGCATCAGCAGCGCGACCAGCGCCAGGTGCAGCAGCAGCAGCGGGTCGGTGGGCAGCGGCTGCACATCGAAGCGCATCAGCCCGAGTACGAAAGCCTTGACGGCGACGATGTCGGTCGGCGCGACGAAGCGCATGCCCAGCCCGGTCAGGCCGATCGCCAACAGCAGCGCCAGATGCAGGTGGTCTGACGGCGTGGAGATGTAGCGCACGCGATCAACGAGAAAGCGCCGTGCCCACAAGCCCGCCAGGCCAGCCACCATCGCAAAGCCGGCGTAGAGGCCGAAGGCCTGGATCCATACGATGGGCGTCCACACCGGCTGCTGGAAGTAGCGCAGGTGGCGCAGCAGCACCAGCATCAGCGCGGCGTGGAACAGCCAGCCGAACAGCCAGGTCCACTTGCTGGCCTTGAACAGGCTTTCGAAGAAGACCACTTCGCGCGTCATTCGCAGCGCCACGCCTGTGGTGGTGGTGGGCGCCGGCGTGGTTGGAATTTTCAGCGGCGCGGGTGTGCCGGCGTAGCGCCTGATCTGCAGCGCCACGCCGATCACGAACACCGCAGTGGCTGCATAGAACAGCGCGGCGTAGGCGATGCTGACGGCGTTCACGTCCCGCTCCGCGTTCGATGGACCAAATGATCGAAGATCAGACGCAGCCGGTCGGCTTGGGCAGGCCGGCGATCTTGCAGGCCTGCTTCGCGGGGCCGTAGGGGAACAGCTCGTAGAGGTACTTGCTGTTGCCCTTGTCCTCGCCGAGCTGCTTGCCGATCGCCTTGGTCAGCACACGCACCGCCGGTGCGATCTGGTACTCGTTGTAGTAGTCGCGCAGGAAGTTGACAACCTCCCAGTGGCTGGACGACATGTCGACGTTCTCGCCGACCGCGATGGCCTTGCCGATGTCCTCCGTCCACTCCGCGAGGTTGATCAGATAGCCTTCTTCGTCGGTCTCGTAGGTGGTGCCGTTGACTTCGATGCCCATGGGTTGTCTCCTGATGCGGGATGGTGGAATAGCCGGCCGTCAAAGCCAGGTCTGGTTGTTGGGATGCTCGGCGACGAGGTCGACGAAGCCGGCGTAGTCGACCGTGGTGACGCCGTCGATCAGCTTGCCGGCCATGCCGCGGGCTTCGACGTCGGGCCGCAGTGCGTAAACCTTCAGTTTCGAAAGGGCATCGGGCATGCCGGCCGAGTCGGCGCCCGCGACGGTGGCGGCATAGACGGCGTCCTCGATCAGCAGCAGCGCATGCCCGGCCTTGGCCAGACGCAGGCAACTCTGCAGCGAGTTCGTCTGCATGTGCGACTTGTTGACGATGTGCAGCATCGGGTGGTCTCTAGAAGGAAAGGACGACGTCCTGCTCGGCCATCAGGTTGGCCATCTCGGCGCTGCCCAGCACCTTCACAGGTACCAGCAGGTCAGCCTCGGTGAGCCCGCGCTCGTCCATCGACTCGCGTTCCACGTACAGCTTCTCGACGTCGTAGCCGTCGAGCGCACGGTAGGTCGGCGAATGGTTCTTGATGCCGACGCCCTTGGGGTTCTGGCCCTTGACGAGTTCGAAGACGCCGTCGTCGAGAAATACCAGGCTCACATCCTGATCGAAGGTGGCGGCGATCAGCACGACCTCAAGGCTTTCCAGCGCGTAGATCGTGCCAAACGGGGCCCTGCGGTTGACGAACATGAACTTCTTCATCGTTCAGTCTCCGAAGGTGACCATGCGATCGGCCTTGATGCCGCTATCGACCAGTTGCCCCAGGCCCGAGATGCGAAACCCCGGCGCCAGCACTTCGTCCTTGATGCCCCGGCGCAGGGCAGCGGCCACGCACACCACGAGATCGACCTTGTGCGCGGCGTTCAGCGCCGACCAGCGGTTGACGATGTGACGATCGTCCTGCGGTGGTTCGGTGAGCTTGGTCGCGTTGTACACACCGTCGTGATAGAAGAAAACGCGCTGTACCTCATGCCCTTTGGCCAGCGCGGCGGCCGCAAACTGGTAGGCGGTGTCGCTGGCCTGGTGGGTGTACGGGCCTTCGCTGACGAGCAAGCCGAATTTCATGGCGCCGTGGTCAGAAGCGAATATGCGTCGATGCGTTCAGGCTGCTGCGAGCACCGCGCCAGTCGTCGATCAGGTACTTGGTAAACGGCAGGTCGCACTTCTCGAAGAAGCGCGGCCAGCCGATGCGTTCGACCCAGTCGGCGATGCGCTCCCACGAGCGCGCGTCCGCCTTGTAGGTGTAGAGGATTCTCTTCACCACCTCCGACACCTCGGGCCAGCGCGGCGGGTTGTTCGGCAGGCCCGACATCACCATCTTCATGAAGGTCGGCTTGCCGCGGGCATTGGAGTTCTTGCCGCCGACCCAGATCGCCAGCTTGCTGTACTCGGGGTCATTGATCTGCATCGGCGGGCAGGGCGGGTAGCAGGCACCGCAGCAAATACATTTCTTCTCGTCGACCTCGAGCGAGGGTTTGCCGTTGACCAGCGCCGGCCGGATCGCCGCCACCGGGCAGCGCGCGACGACGGCGGGGCGCTCGCAGACGTTGGCCACCAGGTCGTGGTTGATCTTCGGCGGCTTGGTGTGCTGCACGATGATGGCGATGTCGGCCTGGCCGCCGCAGTTGATCTCGCAGCACGAGGTCGACAGGTGCACGCGGTTGGGCATTTCCTCCTTGATGAACTCTTCGTACAGGTCGTCCATCAGCGCCTTGACCGCGCCCGAGGCGTCGGTGCCCGGGATGTCGCAGTGCAGCCAGCCCTGGGTGTGCGCGATCATCGACACCGAGTTGCCGGTGCCGCCGACAGGGAAGCCGTTGCTCGTCAGCGATTCAATCAGCGGCGCGACCTTGTTCGGGTCGGCGACCATGAACTCGATGTTCGAGCGGATCGTGAAGCGCACATGCCCTTCGGCAAACGTATCGGCGATATCGCACAACTTGCGTATCGTGTACACGTCCATCTGGCGCTGCGTGCCGGCGCGCACGGTCCAGATCTCGTCGCCGGTGTGCGACACATGGTGCAACACGCCCGGCCGCGGCCGGTCGTGGTACCTCCAGTTGCCGTAGTTCTTCAGCATCGTCGGATGCATGTACTGCTTCGGGTCCGGGCAGCCGCTTTCGATCGGGGCGCGTTGAGCCATGGTTGTCTCCGTTGTCGCTGTCGGTTAGGCGGCTAGGGCCTTCTTGGCGTTGATCTTCGCGACTTCGTCGTCCCAGCCGTCGGCGCGTACATAGGGGTTGGTGCGCGGCGTGGACACCATGTTGGCGTCGATCTCGACGCCGATGCCTTCGAGGAAGTTCACCAGGCCGATGCGTTCGATCATCTCGCCGGTGCGTTCGTGTTCGAGCGCGTTCTCGGCAAAGAAGTCGATCACCTTCTGGCCCAGCTCCACCAGGGCCCCGTAGTCTTCTTCGGTCTTCAGCGGCAGGAAAGGCACGACCACGGTGCCCATCAGGTCGCCGATCTTCAGCGTGCGCTTGCCGCCGATCAGGATCGTGGCGCCGGTGTCGGTGCCGTGCGCGAGCGCGCCGGTCATCACATTGATGCAGTGCATGCAGCGCACGCAGTTGCTGTTGTCGATCTCGAGCGCATGCGTGTCGCTGACCGCGACGCTGGAGATCTTGGCGCCCTTCGCAACGTCCTTGATCTCCTTCAACATGATGGTCTTGGTCGGGCATCGCGTGACCACGTCGTTGACCAACTCGTTCATGCCGTGCTTGGCGAACCACTTGCGCGCCAGCACTTCGTCGGTGCGGATGTTGTCGCGCCAGGTGCCGATCACCGCCATGTCCGAGCGCTGGATCGAGTTCATGCAGTCGTTCGGGCAGCCCGAGAACTTGAACTTGAACTTGTAGGGCAGGGCCGGGCGGTGGATGTCGTCGATGAAGGTGTTGATGACCTGGCGGTGTGCGCGCGATTCGTCGTAGCAGCTCTGCTCGCAGCGCGCCGCGCCGACGCAACTCATCGAGGTGCGCACCGCGGGGCCGGCGCCGCCGAGGTCGAAGCCGAGCTCGTTCAACTCGTCGAAGGCGTCCTGCACCTTGTTGGTCTTGGCGCCCTGGAACATGATGTCGCCCGACTGGCCGTGGAAGGCGATCAGGCCCGAGCCGTGGCGCTCCCAGATGTCGGCCATCTTGCGCAGCACGTCGGTGGTGTAGTGCATGCCCGCCGGTGGCTGCACGCGCAGCGTGTGGAACTCGGCCGCATCGGGGAATATCGGCGCGCCCTTCTCGTCCTTCAGCTCGGTGAAGCGCGGAATGACGCCGCCACCGTAGCCGAACACGCCGACCGTGCCGCCTTTCCAGTAGCCCTTCTTGGTGCGGTAGGACGTTTCCAGCTGACCCATCAGGTCAACCATGTAGTCTTTGTCATTGGCGAGCCGCTTCAACCCGGTGACGAAGCTGGGCCAAGGCCCGCTTTCCAACTGGTCGAGCATCGGCGTGGGGTACTGTTTCTTGGCCATGGTGCAAGACTCTCCAATCCACAAGGTGAACCGCTGCGACAATAGCTTGATTGCGCCAGCATTGCACTACCCGGATGGGCTACTCGGCGCTCACCCCTACCGGGTATGGACGCAGCCGTCCGGCGCGCGCTCAATGGCTAACTCGGAGGAGCCGATGACACGCACGACAAGCCTGGTGAAGTTGCGTGCGCCGCTGGGCAGACAGGAGATCGAACTGCAACAGATCGACTTCGATGCTGGGGGCATGAGTCTGCTGAGGACGCGAATTCGCGAGAATAGCCGGTTCACAGTGTTCGACATCGATCCCCAAACCGCCGCAGCCTGGGGCCAAGCCTTGCAGCGCTGGGCCGACGCGCAACCCAAAGGCTGACGACATGCCCGACGAGATGGTTGCCTCGATGGTTGATGTTCACTACGCGTTGCACGGCAAGGCCTTGCCGCGGGAGCACCGCACGGCGCTGGCGGCAGCGCTGGAGCGACACGTGCCCTGGCTCGCCGATCCGGCGCAGGCCGGCACGCACCGCATCAATGTCGTAACGGGCAATGGGCCTACTGCGCTGCTGTCGCGACGTACGCGCCTGGCGCTGCGTGTTCGGCGCGACCGGCTCGCCGACCTCGAGCCCTTGTCCGGCGCGGCACTGGATGTGGCCGGATTCGTACTGCGGTTGGGAGATGTTGCGGTCGTGCGCGAACTGCTGCCCTACGGCACGCTCTATGCGCATGTTGTGGCCAGCCGCGGCGACGACGAATTGGCGTTCCTCGATGCTGTCCAGAACGAGCTCGATGCCTTGGGCGTGCCATGCCGCCCGATCTGCGGCCGCCGCCAGGCGATCGACGCCGATGGCGCGCCGCTGTTGGGCTTCAGCCTGATGCTCGACGGCTTGACGACGGCCGGCTCGCTGCGCGTTCTCGAATCCGGGCTCGGCCGGCATCGCCGGCTGGGTTGCGGCATCTTTGTTCCGCACAAGTCGGCCGTCGCCCTGCGTGCGTAAGTCGGACCTTGGTAGTGAATCTCGTGAAAGGCGAAGCACATGGCGTACACGGTCAATGGCATTGAACTCGAAACCGACAGTCAAGGCTACTTGCTCGAGCCCGACTACAGTGATGACGTGGTCAAGGTGATCTCGGCGGCCGAGAACATCGAACTCACCGAAGCGCACTGGAAGGTCGTCGGCTGGCTGCGCGACCAGTACCGCGAGCATGGCCACACGCCCAACTTCCGCAACATGCTCAAGGCGATTGCTGACGACGTGCTGCCCGGCTGCGACAGCAAGACGCTGTACGACCTGTTCCCGATCGGGCCTGCGAAGCAGGGCTGCAAGGTTGCAGGATTGCCGCAGCCATTGGGCAAGGGCGGGTATTGATGTCCACCCTCCCCGCGATGCGTATCAAGAGCCACTGGTTCAAGGCCGGTGCGCCCAAGAGCGCGGAGCAGCAGGCCAGCGCGATGGCCTTCATCGTCTGGCGCGTCGCGCAGAACATGTTGAAGCGCATGCGCGGGGCCGATTTCGACATTGATGCCGGCGTGCAGTACTTCGCCTTCATGCGCGAAGTGCTGGTGTTCCTGATCGCGGTGGTTGATCGCATGGCCTACGCACGATGGGATGGCCTCGAACGCCATGCCTTCACCACGGCGCTGGTGCTGCGCTGCGCCGACACACTGGCCGGTAACGAGACCGACCTGCTCGGCCCGCCACCCGGAGCCACGACGTACCAGAACGGCTTCATCGACCTGGTCAACGAAGTGACGACGCATTACGCCGAGTTCGGCGCCGACCCCGGGTCGGTCGCCACCGGCGAGCCCTTCGCGCCCGACTTTGCGTTCGTGCGTTACCTGGGGAGTCGCCTCGAGCCCACAGTGCCGCCGAAGGATCGGTTCTGGGTGGTCGACCAGGTGATGGCCATCGAAGCCCCCGAGGCCGTGGACATCGTGCGCAAGGCGATGCTCGACCTGGTGTCGGCCGAAGCGCGCCCGTCGCGGCGCAGCGCGGTGAGCGGAGACTGAGACGATGAATGCGGCGCTCGAGCCCGGACTGCTGAAGCGGCATGCGTCGCCTTTCGACCTCGACGACGAAGCCGCCTATCAAGACTGGCGCGCCGGCAAGCTGGCCGCGCGCGCGCGGCGGGTCGAAGACCTGGTCGTCGATGTCGGCGACCCGGCGGCGCTGACCGAGCGCGAGCGCGAAGCCCTGCTGCAGCGCTGCGCACGCTGGAACATGGCGGTCTATCGAAGTGCCTGCAGCCAGCACGGCAAGGACACGGCCCGCGCCGTGGGGCGGCAAATCGGCCTGCATCGTCTGGACGCAAACTGGCTGGCCGACGACGACGGCATCTCGAGCATCATGGTCAGCGCAGCCTCCGACGGCCGCGGCGGGTTCATCCCCTACACCGAGCGGCCGCTCAAGTGGCATACCGATGGCTACTACCACCCGCCGCAGCAAGGCATCCGGGCCATGACCTTGCACTGCGTGCGGCCGGCCGCGCAGGGTGGTGTGAATGCGCTGCTCGACCCTGAACTGGCCTACATCGCGCTGCGCGATGCCTCGCCGCGCTGGGCGCGGGCCATGATGGCCAGTGACGCCATGACCATCCCCGCGCGCGCAGGCGATGCGGGCGTGATCAGGCCAGCGCAGTCCGGCCCGGTCTTTTCGATCGACCCGCGCGACGCTGCCCTGCACATGCGCTACACCGCGCGCACGCGCAGCATCGAATGGAAGAACGACATCGCAACGCTGAAGGCGGTGGCCTTTCTCGAGCGCCACCTGGCCGACGACAACCCCGACGTGCTGCGCCTGCGCCTGGAGTCAGGCATGGGCCTGGTGACCAACAACGTGCTGCACGATCGCAGCGCCTTTGTCGATGACGCGGCATGCCCGCGCCTGCTCTACCGCGCGCGCTACCTGGATCGCATTGATGCGCCGGCCCGCAGCCAGGGGGCGCCGTGGCGCAATGGGTGACGGTGTGGCGCGCGGCGCAACTGGTGGGCGTGCCGCGCGGCGTGCTGCAGCAGCGCGTGCGCGCCGGCGAGATCACGTTGAGCGACGGCTTGGTTTCGACCGAAACCTTGCTCGAGTTCTATCCGCAGACCGAACTGGTGCAGTCGGGCATGCTCGAGCGCGTGACCCACATCAAGGAAGACGTCTTCGGCCGGCGCGTGCGCGAACGCCTGCTGCCGAGCCAGGACGTCCTGGCGCAGCGCCTGTTCCACCAGGGCCAGGAGCTGGCCGATGTGCAGCGCCACCTGCAGCGTTATCACGCGCTGGTGATCGAGTTGCGCGACAGCCTTGGCGACTTGGTGCGGCAGACCGACGGCGACGATGCGCGCCTGCTCGGCTTGCAACACCAGTTGAATGGCGGCTTGGCGCGCGCGCTGGCCACGGAATCGGTCGATGCGCTGAACGTCATGGATGACGTCCTCAAAGTGATGGCGGCCCAGGTCACGCTGCGGCCGAGTGGGCATCAATTCACCGTCGAGGGCCACGACACCCTGCTGCAAGCCGGGCTGCGTGCCGGACTGGCGCTGAACTACGGCTGCGGCAACGGCAGCTGCGGCATGTGCAAAGTGCGCGTCAGCGCCGGCGAAGTCGCCAAGGTGATGCCCTTCGACTACCCCTTGTCGGAAGCCGAGAAGCAGCAGGGCTACACCCTCCTGTGCGCGCACACGGCGGCCAGCAGCGAAATCACGCTGGAGACGCTCGAGGCGCGTGGGCCGGCCGACATCGCGCCGCAGCAGATCGTCAGCACGGTGCGCGCCGTGCGCGAGCTGGCGCCCGATACGCGATTGCTCCATCTGCAGACCCCGCGCAGCAACCGCCTGCGCTTCCTGGCCGGCCAGTCGGTCACGCTGGGGCGCGCCGGGTCGGCGCTGACGGGCGGCGACGACGTGCGCGCCACACACCCGATCGCCAGCTGCCCCTGCGACGACCGCAACCTGCATTTCTACATTCCGCGCGACGCCGACAATGCCTTCGCGCGCATGCTGTTCGGCGGCGCCATTTCCGTCGGCGATTCGATCAACCTGTGGGGACCTGTGGGCGAGTTCGTGCTGACCGACAGTTCTCGGTCGTTGGTGTTCGTTGCCTGCGATACCGGCTTCGCGCCGATCAAGAGCCTGATCGAGCATGCGCTGTCGCTCGATGCATCGCCCTCGCTGTCGCTGTACTGGCTGGCCACTCGCAGCGATGGCCACTTCCAGGCCAACCAGTGCCGGGCCTGGTCGGAAGCGCTGGACTCGTTCGAGTACGCCGCTTTCACCGAGATCGACCCGACGGCCGGTGCGCTCCAGGTGGCCGCCGCCATCCGTGCCGACCAGTTCGACATCGACTGCGACTTCTACCTCGCCGGGCCACAGCCCTTCACCGCCGCGCTGGGCGGCGCGTTGCTCAAGGCGGGCGTACCGGCGACACGCATCGCCGCGGAGACGGCATGACCGACCCCGTTGACGACGACGCCGGCTGCAGCGGCGGTGAATCATTCGCGCTGCGCGTTTTGGGCGACAGCATGGCGCCCGAGTTCAACGAGGGCGAGATCATCATCATCGAACCCGATGGGGCGCTGCGCCCGGGCTGCTACGTGCTGGCGCAATGGCAGGGGCAATGGACATTCCGGCAGTTGAACCAGCGAGACGGTGCGTGGAGCCTGCATGCATTGAACTCCACCTATGTCGACCAGTTGCTGCCCGACCTGACGGCGATCCACGGCGTGATCATCCAGAAGGCCGTGCCGGGCCGGCGTCGATTGACCAAGCACTACATCTGAACCGCAGGCCACCATGCCGTACTTCGTTTTTAGCGTCCAACCCTTCGCGCAGATCGAGAAGCTGGCCGAGTTTGCAGCCTTCAGCGAGGCGTCGGTGCATGCCAAATCGCTGCGTGCTTCGAAGGCGCTGGCACCCCACGCAAAAATCAAGGTGATGTTTGCCGACAATCAGGAACTGGCCGAGGACCTGCTCTGCCAGACTCGAGAAGCCGGTCCCATCGGCGACGACTGAGAGCAGCGTGGCATGCGCGACTCTGATCCGCTCGGCCCCGGCGCGTGTTGCGAGAGCGGGTCGGTCTGTGTCTTCGCCATGGCGCTGCTGGCGCGCGCTGCGGTGTGCGAGTTGGCGGTGCGCCGAACCGTCGGCGAACGCGAACTGCTCGAGTGCGGCTCGGTGGTGGCACGCACCAACTGCGGCACGCTGGCGGCGTTGATGCATGAACGGGCTCGCTTCACCCTGCGCTTGCCCGCCCCTGGGCACCCGATGGTTCACGCCCAGGCCCTGCGACTGCACTGCGGTGGCCTTGTCGGACTCAAACAGGCGCTGGGCGCCGCCCAGCCCGATGTGCATGTCATGGTCGGCCTGGCGCACGAGCGCTTCGGCAGCCTGACCGCGATGCCGTGGGAGGCCATCGTTCGCGACATCGCCGCATGGAAGCTGCGCTCGCGGCGCGGGATCGCGCCGCCATGAGCCCCGCCCGGCCGCCCGAAGGGGCTCGCACAGCAGCGCGAAGTGTGGAGGTTGTCCAGTGCCCCGTCGGCCTGAATGCGTTGGTGCAGGCCGTGCAGACCAACTGCGACATTGCCGACGCGCGCCATGCGGCCGACCTGTCGCTCTGCATCTACCTGCTGCAGATGCGCGAATTCCATCGCTGGGAGCAGGGACTCGCCTACACCGCCGAGCTCGATCGCGTGGCCGTGGGCGAATGGATTGCGCGGCGCGAGCGTCACTGGTCGCAGATCGAGCATCGGGCGTGGCTGCCGCTGCCGATCGCTGGGCGCGAGTTCGACGCGCACGACGTCGAGGGTGTGAACGCCCAACTCGTGCCGCTCGGGCTGATCTATGGGGCCGGCCTCGCGGCGCCCGGGCGACCGACCTGCTTTCTGGCCACGCTGCACGAGGTGCGGCGGCGCGACGACGGCCTGACGCTTCAGGTCTGTGGCCGCGAGCAGGCGCGAGGCTTGTTCGCGCCGCCGGCGGCACTCGTCGGCGGCGCAACAATCGTGCTGCGGCGCGAAGCGCTGGCGCGCTGGCTGTGGGAACGCTTCGAGACCTTCAGCGTGCGCCGTGCCGACGGCCCGATGAAAGCGTTGCTCGATGCTTACGCCCTGCACGACAAGGGCAGCTTCGCCGCCGCGTTGCCTCGCCTGGTCGACGACCTGTGCGAACCGCTGGTGCTGCACGAGATCGGCGAATACCGCGCCGGCCAGAGCCTGGAGCCGGGCTGGGCGGCAATGCGGCTGGCGCTCGACCAGCGTCGGACCGACCTGCGCGTGCGTGCGGTGCGCGACCACATTGCCGATCTCGAAGTCACGCTGCCGGCGCTGCTTGCAAGCGATCGGGCAGCCGCACTGCATTTTTGGTTCGCCAACTACGAAGGCGTGAGAGAGCAGCTGTTTCCGTCGCTGGCCACCGCCTATGCGGCATGGCGACGCGGCGATGCGGGGCATGCCTTGCGGGTGGCCACGCAAGCCGGTGCCGCCCACTTCCGTTCCCTGGCCGGGCAGATCCTGGCATTGCACCAAACTGACGGGCCGGGTGCGACGCTGGCCATCGAGCAGCTGTTGGCGGCGCAGGGGTCTGTTTGCGCCATGCGGATCGAATAGGACCGAGGCATCCGCTGCCTGCGCCGATCTCCCATGCGTTTCACTCCGGGCTTCGACGTGCCCCCAACAACGGTGCGTCGTGAGCCAGCAGATGCGTTTCGCCCCGTTCGATGATGAAGTAGCGAAACGCTTCGGCGGCCGGAGACAGCACCTTCGATTGCAGGTGGACGACATTCCACATCCGCATGAGCGGCGTGCCCGCGACGTCCAGCACCTGCAGCAGGCCGCTGCGCACCTCCAGCCCGATGGTGTGCAGGGAAAGAAAGCTCAAGCCCATGCCGGCCATGACGGCCTGCTTGATGGTTTCGTTGCTCGACATCTCCATCGTGATGCGCGGCTCGAAGCGGTGCTCTGCGAAGAAAGACTCCATCGCCGTGCGGGTTCCGGATCCGTGCTTTCGAACGATGAATGCGTAGCCCTCCAGTGCGCTGACCGGCGACTTTCCAATGTGGAGCAGGGGGTGGCGAGGCGGGCAGACGAACACCAAGGGGTGAGCTGCGAACGACTCGGCACGTGTCGCGATCTCCTTGGGCGGACGGCCCATGACGGACAGGTCCACCTCCCCGGCCTGCATCATGGTCACCAACTGCTCTCGGTTCCCCACGACCCGCAATCTCACGTCGACACCGGAGTGTTCTTCGTGGAATCGAGCCAGGAGCTGGGGCACGAAGTATTTGGCCGTGCTGACGATGCCGATGGTCAGCAGTCCGTGGTCGAGTCGCTTGAACCGGGCCATCGCGTTGTCGGCCTCCTTGACAGCCGCCAACAGGCGCCTGGCGTGCACAAGAAAGTACTCGCCTGCCGTCGACAGTGAAACCTGGCGACCGTGCCGATCGAAGAGCGACAGGCCGACATGGCTCTCGACTTGTTTGATCTGCATCGAGACTGCCGGGGGCGTGAGGTGCAGCGCTGCAGCCGCCCTCTCATGGCGCCAGGTGCTCGACCACGCCGCCGAGCATGGCTACGGCGTGCCGGCCTTCGACGTCAACAACCTGGAGCAGATCCACGCCATCATGGAGCCGGCACAGGAGACGCAGTCGCCGGTGATCCTGCAGGCGTCGGCCGAGGCCCGCAAGTACGCTGGAAAGCCTTACCTGAGGCACCTGGTGCTGGCGGCGGTCGAGGCCCATCCGGATGTGCCGGTGGTGCTCCATCAGGACCACGGCGCGTCGCCGGCGGTGTGCCAGCAATCGATCCGCTCCGGCTTCACCAGCGTGATGATGGACGGCTCGCTGATGGAGGACGCGAAGACACCCGCGAGCTACGAGTACAACCTGGAGGCCACGCGCAAGGTGTGCGGGTTTGCGCATGCGGTGGGCGTCTCGGTGGAAAGCGAACTCGGCTGCCTGGGGTCGCTGGAGACCGGCGAGGCGGGTGAAGAAGACGGCGTGGGTACGGTGGGCAAACTGACCCACGACATGATGCTGACCGACCCGGAGCAGGCCCGGGACTTCGTCGCCCGCACCGGCGTCGATGCGCTCGCCATCGCCATCGGCACCAGTCACGGGGCCTACAAATTCACACGCAAGCCAACCGGCGACATCCTCGCGATCGACCGCATCGCTGCGATCCACGCCGCCGTGCCAAACACGCACCTGGTGATGCACGGGTCGAGCAGCGTGCCGCAGGAGTGGCTGGAGGTGATCCGCAAGTACGGCGGCGACATCAAGGAGACCTACGGTGTTCCGGTCGAAGAGACAAGCTGGATCGTCAGAAGATGTATTTCCTCAGGTAGTGCGGCAGCCGTCGCGGGGCACCGGCCGGTATTGGTAGAAGTCCCGAAGCGCATTTGGTTCTGACGCAAATATCATTGAATTTGCATGTAAAAAAGTAGTTTGATCTGTTCCGTCACAACCCCCGGAAGGAAGCACCCTTGAAAATCGTCTTGAACATCACGCTGGCGGCTGTCGCCGCCGTCGTTGCGCTGCCGGCATCTGCCAACCTGGCTCTTGCTCAAAAGAATGCCTGCATGGCCTGCCATGCCGTCGACAAGAAACTGGTGGGCCCGGCTTACCAGGACGTCGCCAAGAAGTACGCGGGCCAAGCCGATGCATCCGCCAAGGTCACCGAGAGCATTCGCAAGGGCGGTACGGGCAAGTGGGGGCAAATCCCGATGCCCGCCCAGCCGACCCTGAGCGAGGCGGACGCGAAGACCTTGGCGGATTGGGTGCTCAACGGCGCGAAGTGACAGGTGCCGGGTCTTCCCTAGAGTGGACTGGTCAGACGCTGTGCGGCATCATCGTTGCTATCTACGGGCTTGGAGGGGCGCATCATGAAACGACTGGCGAGTGCGGTGGCTTTTCTGTGTGCCGCAGTACCGATCGGGAGCTGGGCGGAAACCGGCCCCGAAATCTTCCGCGGCGCAGATCTGGCATTGGGTCAACGACTGATCGCCGAGCATCGTTGCAGCGAGTGTCACAGCACGAAGGTTCCGGGCGATGGCTCTGCAATCTATCGACCGAAGGGCAGGATCAACACCCCCGGTCTGCTGCGCGGCATGGTGGAGCAGTGCAACACGCAAATGAGCCTTGGCATGTTTCCGGAGGACGTCACGGCCGTCGCTGCCGTGTTGAACCGGGATCACTACCGGTTCAAGTAGGGCGGTTTCAAGCAGGGCAGTTGAAATATCGGTGGTTGCGAATACAATCACGCCCATGAGTACTTCGGAGCGCAAGCACATGGACCAGAGAAGCGGTGAGGACCGGGTGTTCGAATCCGTGGCCGAATTGTTCGCAGTCCTGTCCACCCCGATCCGGCTGAAGATCATCAGCGCGGTCTGCCACGGCGAGAAAAACGTTTCCGAGTTGCTGGCGGAGATCGACACGACGCAGCCGAACATGTCGCAGCACCTGTCGATGCTGTACCGCTGCGGCGTGCTGTCGAAGCGGCGCGACGGGACCCAGATGTACTACCGCTTGCAAAGCGAACGCGTGGCGACGCTATGTCGGGCGGTGTGTACCCAGGTGGCGATGGAACTTGACCCCGAGTCCGACGTCAAGGCGTCCGAGAGGCTCGTGCCAGCGGGCATTCGATAGCTGGACATCTTGGGCCATCGGTGGCCTTGGTCATTACCGACAAGGTCCGCGTCTGGGCGGACGCTGCGCAGGCCAAACCAGGCCCGCTGTTGCGATGCCTGGAAGCGCTCGCCCGACGCCATCGCAGAGCGTGCGTTGCGTGGACTGCTGCCCCGCAATCACGGGTCGCGGTCGAGTCCGAGGCAACCGCACCGGCCTGACGGCGCCGCGCGCCGGCGAGCAGGCTTGCAGAGCGCTTGTGCCGCGAGAGACTGGTGTGGCCTTCCCAATCGAGCACGAACATGCAACCTCTTTCACTGACCCTCAAAGGCTTTCGGGGCA
>JAYVTD010000280.1:0-12302 GCA_043774765.1 Rhizobacter sp.
GTGCCTGACCTCGTGCTGTTCGAGGTCTTGGGCGGCTTCCGTCACGAGCGCGATCACCGCCAGGCCAAGCAGTTGATGGAGTCCTTGTCGGTCGAAGAAACAGGCGGGCATCACCTGGCGCTGGCCGCCGCTGGCCACTACCGCAGCCTGCGCGCGCAAGGCATCACGGTGCGCGGCCCGATCGACGTGCTGGTGGCGAGCTTCTGCATCGAGCGCGACTACGCCTTGCTGCACCGCGACAGGGACTTCGACGCTTTCGAGTCGTTGCGCGGCCTGCGCGGTTGGAAACACTGACACCGCGACCCGAGCGCACGAGGCCGAGCATGGACAACATCTACATCACCCCCGAGCACGAGTTGCTGCGCGAGCAGGTCGCGCGCTTCATCGCGCGCGAAGTCGAGCCGAATGCGCTGGCCTGGGAAGACGCGGGCATGGTGCCGCGCGACGTGCTGCGCAAGATGGGCGACGCGGGCCTGCTGGGCCTGCCGTATGCCGCCGAGCACGGCGGCGCCGAGGCCGATGCGCTGACGAACCTGGTGTTCGCGGAGGCCTTGTCGCAGTCCACCTTCGGCGGCTTCATCATCACCGTGCTCGTGCACACCGACATGGCGAGCCCTCACCTGCACCATGCCGGCACGCCCGAGCAAAAAGCGAAGTACATGCCCGGCATCACCGCCGGCCGCACCGTCACGGCAGTGGGCATCAGCGAGCCGGGGGCCGGCTCCGACGTGGCGGGCATCAAGACCACTGCCGTCAGACAAACCGGCCGCGACGGAGACGAATGGGTGCTCAACGGCACCAAGCTCTTCATCACCAACGGCGTGCATGCCGACCTGTATTTCATTGCCGCCAAGACTGCCGACGCGCGCCACGGCATGTCGATGTTCATCGTCGAGAAAGGCACACGCGGCTTCAGCGTCGGCCGGGCCTTGAAGAAGTCGGGCTGGCTGTCGTCTGACACGGCCGAGCTGGTACTCGACAACGTGCGCCTGCCGGCAGATGCCTTGCTCGGCGAGGAAAACAAAGGCTTCTACTCGGTGATGCAGAATTTCCAGACCGAGCGCATTGCCCTCGGCGCGATGGCGATCGGCCACTGCACGCAGGCGCTGAAGATGACGCTCGACTTCGTGCGCCAGCGCCAGGCTTTCGGCAGCACGCTCTTCGACAAGCAAGTGGTGCGCCAGCGCATCGCGATGCTCGACGCCAAGGTGCGTGCCGCACGCTCGTTCATGTACCACTGCGCCTGGCGCGTGACGCAGCAGCACGACGTGGTGCAGGAAGTGTCGATGTTGAAGGCGCTGACCGGCGAGCTCGTCAACGAAGTGGTGCAATCCTGCCAGCAGTTCCACGGCGGCATGGGCTACATGCGCGACACCGCCATCGAACGGCTGTGGCGCGACGCACGGGTGCTCGCGATCGGTGGCGGCGCCACCGAAGTGATGCTCGACGAGGTGGCCAAGCGCTATTGAACCAATGGACGCGCAAGCTCACTTTCAGATGCTCGCGCGTTACAACGCGTGGGCCACGCGCAAGTTGTTCGAGCATGTCGATGCCTTGCCCGAAGCCGACTATCGGCGCGAGTGCGGCCTGTATTTCAAGAGTGTGCATGGCACGCTGAACCACCTGCTGGTGGCCGAACACACGGTCTGGTTCGATCGCTTCGCGCACGGGGTGTCGAACAAGGCCACGCTCGATGCGGAAGTCGAGACCGACCGTGCTCGCCTGCGCGAGCGCCTGCAGAACGCCACCACGCGCTGGGCGCCGCTGATCACTTCCTGGGGCAAACAGCGCTTCGAGTCAACGCTCGACTACACCAAGACGCGTGGCGTGCCGCAATCTTTGCCCTTCGCGTCGACGCTGGCGCATGTCTTCAACCACGGCACCCACCACCGCGGCCAGATTACGGCCGCCATCACCGCGATGGGTCACGCCTGCCCCGAGATCGATCTGGTGTGGATGCTGCAAGCCGAAAGTGCCCGATCATGACCACCACCACCTCTTCTCTGCTCGACCTGCAACGCCAGTCGCCCTTCGTCGCACGGGTGTTCCTGAACCGGCCCGAAGTGCGCAACGCCTTCAACGAAACCACGATCGCCGAGCTGACGCGTGTGTTCACCGAGCTGGCGGCCGACACGCAACTGCGCGCGATCGTGCTCGGCGGCCACGGCAAGGCCTTCTGCGCCGGCGCTGACCTCGGCTGGATGCGGGCGATGGCCGATTTCAACTGGGAACAGAACCGCGCCGACGCGCAGGCGCTGGCCGACATGCTGTGGGCCGTGTGGCGCTGCCCGGTGCCGGTGGTCGGGCGCGTGCACGGCGACTGTTATGCCGGCGGCGTGGGCCTGGCCGCGGTGTGCGACGTGCTCGTGGCTGCCGAGGGCGTGAACTTCTGTCTGAGCGAAGCCAAGCTCGGTTTGTTGCCGGGCACGATCAGCCCTTACGTGATCCGCGCGATGGGCGAGCAGGCCTCGCGGCGCTACTTCGTGACGGCCGAGCGCTTCAGCGCGACGCAGGCGCATGCGATGGGCTTCGTGCACGAGCTGTGTGCGCCGGAAACGCTCGACGCCAAGGTCGACGAGATCGTCGCCACGCTCGTCGCCAACGGCCCAATGGCCACGCGCGCCTGCAAGAAACTGGTGCAGGACGTGGCCGGCCTGCCGCTCGATGAAACGCTTCGCGCCGAAACGGCTCGCCGCATCGCCGACATCCGAGCCAGCGATGAAGGCCGCGAAGGCGTGCAGAGTTTCCTCAACAAACGCGCGCCAGCGTGGCTTGCCGGGCCGAGATGAACCTCGACACGACCCAACTGCTCGCGATCGCGGCCGGCCTCGGCTGGGCCAGCGGCTTACGCCTGTACGCTGTGGTGTTCCTCACCGGCATGGCCGGCCACCTGGGCTGGGTCGACCTGCCATCGGGTCTGAAGCTGCTGCAGTCGCCGCTGATGCTGGGCGCCAGTGGTTTGATGCTGTTCGTCGAGTTCTTCGTCGACAAGATCCCCGGGGTCGACAGCCTGTGGGACGTGATCCACACCGTCGTGCGCGTGCCGGCCGGCGCGGCGCTCGCGGCTTCGGTCTTCGGGGCCGACCAGGCCAGTTGGGCGATGGCCGCCGCGCTGATGGGCGGCACGCTCGCTGCCACCAGCCACGTCGCCAAGGCCACCACTCGCGCGGCCGTGAACACGTCACCCGAGCCGTTCTCGAACATCGCGATGTCGCTGCTCGGCGACAGTGTGGTGCCGGTCAGCCTGTGGCTGTCGTGGGAACACCCGACCGCCTTCTTCGTCGCGCTCGCCGTCGCGCTGGTCGTGATGGTCGGCGCGATCTGGGTCTTCGCGAAGTTCCTGCGCGCGATCGTTCGTCGCTTGTCGGGCAAGGCCGCGGTGGCCGATGTTGCTTGAGCGACTCTTCATGCTGCTCGCCGCGGCGCTGCTGCCGTGGTCGGCGGCCACGGCCATGGCGCAGGCCGACACGCCGCCTTTGCGTGACCTGCGCGAAGAAACACGCCAGATCAGCGTCACCGTGAAAGACCTCTACAGCCGGCAAGAGACGCGCGAGATTCCGGTCACGATCTTCCGGCCGAAGGGCGACGGCCCGTTCCCGCTCGTCATCATGAACCACGGCCGCGCGGTCACAGACAAGCGTGCTTCGCAAGGCGTTCAGCGCTTCGAGCACCTGTCGCGCTACCTCGTCGGCAAGGGCTTCGTGGTGATGCTGCCCACGCGCGTCGGCTACGCGCAGACCTATGGCGACTTCGACCCCGAAGCCAGTGGCGAGTGCCGCTCGCTGCGGGTCGAGCCGATGGCCATCGCTGCGTCGGACCAGGTGCTCGCCACCTTGGAATTCGCGAAGACCCTGCCTTTCATCGATGCGACGCGCTGGCTCGTGATGGGCCAGTCGGTCGGCGGCCTCGCCGCCGTGGCCACGGTCGGGCGCCAGCCCGCGGGGCTGCTCGGCGCAGTCAACTTTTCCGGCGGCGTGGGCGGCGACCCCGAGAAGAACCCGGGCAACCCGTGCAGCCCGCAACAGGTGGCGAGCGTCATCGGCACGTTCGCCAAAGGCGCCAGGGTGAGCATGCTGTGGCTGTACTGGCAGAACGACCTGTACTGGGGCGCCAACACGCCGCGCCGCTGGCACGAAGCCTGGGCCGGCGGCGGCGGGCTGGCCGAATTCCAGCGCCTGGCGCCGGTCGGGCAAGACGGCCACAGCGGCGTGAGTGCCGACATGGACCACTGGGTGCCACTGGTCGACGACTACCTGGCGCGGCTCGGTTTCGGCAAGCCCGGCAGCATCGCGCGGCCAGCGCCGAGCGGCTTCGCGAAAGTCGATGAGGCCGACAAGCCCCCGGCGAACCAGGCCACGAGAGACGGCGTTTACCGCGAGTTCATGGAAAGCAAGACGCCGCGGGCTTTTGCCATCGGCCCGAACAACGCGATCGGCTGGGCCACCGGTGACTGGGCGCTGGGCCGTGCGCTCGGTTCTTGCGCCCGCCGTGGCGAGCCGTGCAAGCTGTATGCGGTTGATGACGATGTGGTCTGGGTTCCTTGAAGCGGGCCCCTGAAGGAGACAGTATGTTTACCAAGATACTCATAGCGAACCGCGGCGACCAGCCGCGAAGCGGCGCAGCGACGAAGTCAAATTGCATGGCGCGCGTAGCGCGCGCAGGCGATTGAGCCACAGGAGCCACCATGTTCACGAAGATCCTCATAGCCAACCGTGGCGAAATCGCCTGCCGCGTGGCCGCCACCGCGCGCAAGCTCGGCATCCGCACAGTCGCGGTCTTCTCCGATGCCGACGCCAACGCCAAGCACGTGCTCGCCTGCGACGAGGCCGTGCACATCGGCCCGTCGTCGCCGAAAGAGAGTTACCTGCTCGGCGCGCGCATCATCGAGGCGGCGCGCGCCACCGGCGCGCAGGCGGTGCACCCGGGTTACGGCTTCCTGAGCGAGAACGACGGTTTCGCGCAGGCCTGCGCCGACGCCGGCCTCGTCTTCATCGGGCCACCGCCTTCGGCCATCAAGGCGATGGGCTTGAAGTCGGCTTCGAAGCAGCTGATGGAAAAGGCCGGCGTTCCGCTGGTGCCCGGTTACCACGGTGCCGACCAGGACGCGGCGCTGCTGCAGCGCGAGGCCGACGCCATCGGTTACCCGGTACTGATCAAGGCCAGCGCAGGGGGTGGCGGCAAGGGCATGCGCATCGTTGCCAAGACCGAAGAGTTCGCCGCTGCGCTCGCGTCGTGCAAGCGCGAAGCGATCAACAGCTTCGGTGACGATGCCGTGCTGATCGAACGTTATGTCACGCGGCCGCGCCACATCGAAATCCAGGTGTTCGGCGACACGCAGGGCCAGTGTGTGTACCTGTTCGAGCGTGATTGTTCGGTGCAGCGGCGCCACCAGAAGGTGCTCGAAGAAGCGCCCGCGCCCGGCATGAGCGAAGCGCGCCGCGCCGAGATGGGCGCGGCGGCGGTGGCGGCGGCGAAGGCCGTGGGTTACGTCGGTGCGGGCACGGTCGAATTCATCGCCGAGCCAATGGCCGACGGCGACCTGCGTTTCTTTTTCATGGAGATGAACACCCGGCTGCAGGTCGAGCACCCGGTGACCGAAGCGATCACCGGGCTCGATCTGGTGGAATGGCAGCTGCGCGTGGCCTCGGGCGAACCGCTGCCGCTGCAGCAGCACGAACTGCGCATCCACGGCCACGCGATCGAGGCGCGCATCTGCGCCGAGAACCCCGACGCGCAGTTCCTGCCCGCCACCGGCCGGCTCGACGTGTACCGCACGCCCGAAGGCGCGGTGAGTTTCGAGCGCGGCCTGGGCCACGAGGGCGGCGCGTCGAACGCGCCGGTGCGTGTGGACGCCGGCGTACGCGAAGGCGACACGATCTCGCCCTACTACGACCCGATGATCGCCAAGTTGATCGTCTGGGGCGCTGATCGCGCGCAGGCGCTGGCGCGGCTCGACGCGGCACTCGCGCAGACCCACATCGTCGGCCTGCAAACGAACGTGGCGTTCCTGCGCCGCGTGGCGGCGAGTGCGTCGTTTGCGAATGCCGATCTCGACACCGCGCTGATCGAACGCGAGCGAGCGGTTCTTTTCAACGCTGCGCCGCTGCCGCTCGAAGTGGCCGCGGCGGGCGTGGTGGCGCACACGCTGGCGGCCGAACGTGTGCTCGAAAACAGCGACCCGTGGTCGCGCCGCGACGGCTGGCGTCTGCACGGCAAGGCCTCGCGCCGCTTCGACATCCAGGCCCAGGGCAGCCACCACCTTTTCACGCTCGAGCGCGCCCCGGGCGGCGCGGGCATGACGCTCGTGTCGGGCGCGCAGCGTTGGCCGTTCAGCGCAGCTTCACGCAGCGACGCTCGCCACGACCTGACGCTGGGCGAGCACCGCTGGACCGTCAGCGTCTACGCCACCGGCGAGCGCTTCAGTGTGTTCGCGCCCGAAGGCTCGGCCGTCGTCGACGAGTTCGACCCGATCGTGCACGCGGCCGATGGCGGCGGTGCCGAAGCCGGCGGCCTGACAGCGCCGATGCCGGGCAAGGTGATCGCGTTCCTCGCCGCCGCGGGCGACAAGGTCAAGGCCGGTCAGCCGCTCGCCGTGATGGAGGCGATGAAGATGGAACACACGATCGCCGCGCCGCGCGACGGCACGGTCGAAGAACTGCTCTACGCGGTGGGCGATCAGGTCAACGAAGGCGGGGAGTTGCTGCGCCTGAAGGCGCCGGCATGAAGCAGGGCGGCGCGTGGGCCGGCGTGTCAAAACTGGCCGCGCAGCCAGTTCATGCGCTGGCGCCAGCGGGCCGGTGCGGACGCAGCAGCGCTGTCGCCGGCGAGCGCAGGCGGGCGCGTGAGGCCGAAGCCCGAAGTGTCTTGCGACCAGACGGTGTCTTGCGGTGCTGCGCTGGTGGCAGGCCGCGGTTGCGCCGCTTTGGCATTGGCCAGCGCGGCTGCGGTGGTCGCTTCGGCGAACTGCTGCGCGAGCGCGGAGAGTTCGGCGTCGCCCGAGGCGGCGCAGACCCACAACGCTTCACGCGCTTCGGGCAGGCCGCGCAGCAACGTGCTCACTTCCACGTCTTCACCATAGTTGCGACGCAGCGCAAAATGGATTCGGGTGGCAAGGCGCAGGCGAATGTTCGGGTCCAAGATCGTTCCAGATTTCAAGTTGACGCCATGGTCTGGCAGCCGCCCCGGAGCGCCCATCCCCAGAACCGGGGGTGACATCCAGTTACATCTGTACAGTGAGACTTTTTTCATGATTCCTGCCCAAGTCAAACTCGTCGAAGTGGGTCCGCGCGACGGATTGCAAAACGAGAAGTCACCCGTGGACACAGTCGCCAAGGTCGAACTGGTGCACCTGCTGCAGGCCGCCGGGCTGCGCGAGATTGAGGTCACGAGCTACGTCAGCCCGAAGTGGGTGCCGCAGATGGCCGACAACGCCGCCGTCATGGCGGCCGTGGTGCGGCGGCCGGGCGTGCGCTATTCGGTGCTCACGCCGAACCTCAAGGGTTTCGAAGCGGCCATCGCCGACCCCGCCATCCGGCCCGACGAGATCGTCGTGTTCGCCGCTGCGACCGAAGCCTTCAGCCAGCGCAACATCAATTGCAGCATCGAAGAAAGCATCGAGCGTTTCCGCCCGGTGGTGGCGGCTGCCCACGCTCATGGCATCAAGGTGCGCAGCGCCATTTCGTGTGCGGTGGGTTGCCCTTACCAGGGCGATGTGTCGCCCGACGAAGTCGAGCGTGTGGTGCTGCTGATGAAAGCGATCGGCGTCGACCACTGCGGCGTGGCCGACACCATCGGCGTGGGCACGCCGCGGCGGGTGCAGGCCGCGATGGAGCGCGCGCTGAAGCACTTTCCGCTCGCCGAGGTGAGCGGCCATTTTCACGACACCTACGGCCAGGCGCTGTCCAACATCTACGCCTGCCTTGAGATGGGCATCCACACCTTCGACGCCAGCGTGGCCGGTCTCGGCGGGTGCCCGTATGCAAAGGGAGCGACCGGCAACGTCGGCACTGAAGACGTGCTGTTCATGCTGAACGGCCTGGGCATCGAGACCGGCGTCGACATCGACAAGCTCGTCGACGCGGCCGCCTTCATTTCGGGCGTGCTCGGGCGCAAGCCGGTCTCGCGCTCGGGCAATGCGCTGCTGGCCAAGCGCGTGCGGGCCGAAGCCGCCGCATGAGTGCAGAGTTGCAGGACCGCCCCGAAGGCTTTCGCCGCGTAAGCGCCGGTGCAAGATGTGGTGCAAGCGTGACTTTTGCGCGGCAGCGCAGCGAAAGATGAACTTCTCCGGCGCGACCAAGCTTCATCTCGTCAGCCCCGGAGACTTGCATGAAGCGCCGCCAATTTCTGCAGACCGCGCTGGCCGCCGGCCTGGTTTCGCCCACTGCGTCGCATGCGCAAGCGACCACCGCCACACTCGCCGGCACCACGCTCTATGGCCAGCCCTACGACATGAAGGCAGAGCAGGGCAAGGTGGTGCTGGTGTTCTTCTGGTCGACCGACTGCGCCGTGTGCCGCGACAAGATGCCCGAGCTGCGGCTCAACTACGAAGCCTGGCGCAACAAGGGTTTTCAGCTCGTGGCCATCAACCTCGACAAGTCGCTCGGCGCCGTGCAGGACTACCAGGGCATCCTGGACCGCACGGTGCCGAAGGCGCAGCGTTTCCCGTCGTTGTGGCGTGGTGCCGCCGCGCACCGCGACAGCTTCGGCCCGGTGCTGCAAACGCCCACCACCTTCGTGCTCGACCGCAAGCACCGCGTGGTCAACGAGATCCGCGGCCGCATCGCGCCCGGCTTGTGGGACGATGTCGCCGAACTTGTGCTTGCCTGAAGAATGCGGCCTGAAACGTCATGACCGAACCGACTGTCGCCAGCCCCTGCACCAGCGTGTGCCGCATGGACGAGCGCACCGGCTGGTGCGAAGGCTGCCTGCGCACACTCGACGAAATCGCCGCATGGTCGAAGCTCGACGATGCCAATAAGCGCGCGGTCTGGCGGCTGCTCGACACGCGCCGCGCGAGCGGCCAGGTCACCTGGGTGAACGCCGCATGAAACACATCGTCTTCTGGTTTGACCCGATCTCGCCGTTCGCCTACCTCGCGTTCGAGCGCTTGCCGCAGCTGCTCGAAGGGCTGTCGGTCGAGGTCAGCTACCGGCCGTTGCTGTTCGCTGGCCTGCTCAAGCACTGGGGGCAGAAAGGGCCGGCCGAGATCGAACCCAAACGTGCCTGGACCTTCCGCCACGTGCACTGGCTCGCGCAGCAGCACGGCATCGAGATGCAGACGCCTGCGCAGCACCCGTTCAACCCGCTGGCGCTGTTGCGCCTGATGCTCGCCTGCGCACCCGAAGGCGGCACGCCGAATCGGCGCGCCTGCGAGGCGGTGCTGCGCCACGTCTGGGTCGGCGGCGGGGACGCCAACGAACCCGCGCGCATGGCTGCGCTGAGCCGCGAACTCGCGCCGCGCATCGTTGCCGACGACGCCTCGATCAAGCAGGCACTGAAGGACGCGACCGCCGAGGCGCTGGCACGCGGCGTGTTCGGCGTGCCGACGATCAATGTCGATGGACGTTTTTTCTGGGGGCTGGAGGCGCTGCCGATGTTGTCCGACTATCTGCGTGGTGGCGCCTGGTTCGACGGGCCGGCCTGGGAACGCGAAGGCGCTGCGCGGGAGGTTCTCGTGCGCGAATAAGCGTCGCTGTGCCGTAAGCTCGGCGTCGCGTTGGTCTCTGGCGGGTTCGTGTCAGAACGGTGCAAGTGCTGCGGGGTACCATGCGCCCCGGGCACTTCGGTGAGCCGTCATCAAACAATCGGAGACAACCATGCAGGACGATCTGGTCACGCGAATCTCAAGCCATCCCAAATACATCGAGCTCAAAGCCAAGCGCACCCGCTTCGGCTGGTGGCTCACGCTGGCGATGATGGTCGTGTACTACGGCTTCATCCTGCTGGTGGCGTTCGACAAGCCGTTCCTGGCGCAGCGCCTCGGCGAGGGGGTCATGACGTTGGGCATTCCGATCGGCTTCGGCGTCATCGTCTTCACGATCGTGATCACCGCCATCTACGTGCGGCGCGCGAACAGCGAGTTCGACGATCTGTCGGCGGCCATCGCCAAGGGAGTTCTGAAATGAGCCGCCTGTCCGACTCCACCCGCCGGGTGCTGACGCTCGCCGCCTTGTTCGGCGTGTCCGCGGTGGTCTATGCCGCGGGCGCCGACCTGGGACAGGCCGACAAGCAGGCCACCAACTGGACCGCCATCGGTATGTTCGGCACCTTCGTGCTGTTCACGCTGGGCGTCACCAAGTGGGCGGCCTCCAAGACCAAATCCGCGGCCGACTTCTACACCGCCGGCGGCGGCATCACCGGCTTCCAGAACGGCCTGGCGATCGCCGGCGACTACATGTCGGCGGCGTCTTTCCTCGGCATCTCGGCGGCCGTGATGGCGAGCGGCTTCGACGGCCTGATCTTCTCGATCGGCTTCCTCGTCGGCTGGCCCGTCATCACCTTCCTGATGGCCGAGCGGCTGCGCAACCTCGGCAAGTTCACGTTTGCCGATGTCGCGGCGTTCCGCTTCGAGCAAAAGCCGGTACGCATCTTCGCGGCCTCGGGCACGCTCGTCGTCGTCGCGTTCTACCTGATCGCGCAGATGGTCGGCGCGGGCCAACTCATCAAGCTGCTGTTCGGGCTGGAGTACTGGATCGCGGTGGTCATCGTCGGCGCGCTGATGATGGTCTACGTGTTGTTCGGCGGCATGACGGCCACCACCTGGGTGCAGATCATCAAGGCCTGCCTGCTGCTTGGCGGCGCGTCGTTCATGGCGCTGATGGTTCTGTGGCACTTCGGCTTCAGCCCCGAGGCGATGTTCGCCGGTGCGGTGAAGATCAAGACCGACCTGGCGCTGAAGGACGGCAAGACCGCCGAGCTGGCGGCGACGCTGGGCCAGTCGATCATGGGGCCGGGCAACTTCGTCAAGGATCCGATCTCGGCCATCAGCTTTGGCATGGCGCTGATGTTCGGCACCGCCGGGCTGCCGCACATCCTGATGCGCTTCTTCACCGTTCCCAGCGCCAAGGCCGCGCGCACCTCGGTGATGTGGGCCACCGGCTGGATCGGCTACTTCTACCTGTTGACCTTCATCATCGGCTTCGGCGCGATCACCTTCGTGCTGACCAACCCCGAGTTCCTCGACGCCAAGGGCGCGTTGAAGGGCGGCGGCAACATGGCGGCGATCCACCTTTCCAACGCGGTCGGCGGCAACGTGTTTCTGGGCTTCATCTCGGCGGTGGCGTTCGCGACCATCCTCGCGGTGGTGGCCGGCCTCACCTTGTCGGGCGCCTCGGCGGTGTCGCACGACATTTACGCCACGGTCGTCAAGAAGGGAATGGCCGACAGCGCCTCCGAACTCAAGGTGTCGCGCTGGACCACGGTGGCTCTGGGGGTTGTCGCGGTCCTTCTCGGCATCGCCTTCGAGAAGCAGAACATCGCCTTCATGGTCTCCCTCGCGTTCGCGATCGCGGCGTCGGCCAACTTCCCGGTGCTCTTCATGAGCGTGCTGTGGAAGGACTGCACGACGCGCGGGGCGGTCATCGGCGGCTTCCTCGGCCTGGCCTCGTCGGTGCTTCTGACGGTGGTCTCGCCCTCGGTGTGGGAAGTCACGCTCGGCAACCCGAAGGGTTCGGCGCTGTTCCCGTACGCCTCGCCGGCGCTGTTCTCGATGACGATCGCCTTCGTCGCCATCTGGCTGGTCTCGATCCTCGACAAGAGCGCCCGCGCGAAGGTCGACCGGGCGGGGTTCCTGGCGCAGCAGGTGCGCTCCGAAACCGGCATCGGCGCCGCAACGGCTTCGGGCCATTGAGGTCAGCGATGTGCTGACACTTCGCGGGGGCAACATGTCTCCCCGCGTCGTATTCTTTCGACGGGGCTGCCGGCGCTGCGCACGCGCACACTGTCGGTAGCCCCGCAGGTCGTTCGTGTTGCCGCCGTGATGCCCGATTTCGATTTCGCCGTCGCCCCGTTCGATTGCCTGACACCGGCCGAGCAGGCCGAGTTGCGCGCGCATGCGCAAACGGTCGCCTTCCCCGGCGACACGGTCCTGCTCACACCCGAGTCGACACCGACCCACGCCTGGCTGCTGCAAAGTGGCCACGTGCAGCTCGTCGAGGGTGGCGAGGAGGTGGCGGTCTACGGGCCGGGCGATGTCTGCGCCGCGCGCGCCGTGCTCGCCGGGCGCGCCAGCGGCGTGCTGACGGCGCAGGGCGACGTGCTGGCGTGGCAGATTCCGCGCGCCACGCTGCAGGCGCTGATCTCGG
>JAYVTD010000281.1:0-7010 GCA_043774765.1 Rhizobacter sp.
CGCGGTGGACAACTCTGCACCGGTGCAAGAACCGCAGCGCTCCACTTATCGAAGCTACTTCGGTGTTCGGACAACCGGAGCCACCTCTGCCGTCGCTGCAGCCTTTGCAAGCCGACTGCTTAAACTGCGTGCTGCCAGGCCCGCCGCGACACCACGATGAACACCGACGCCATCACCTCGCTCGACGCCGACACGCTCTCGCGGGCGATCCACGCTCGCACGCTGGGCTGCCACGAGGTCATGGCCGCCTACCTGCAGCGCATTCACACACTGAACCCGCGCTTCAACGCGATCGTCAACCTCGCGCCCGACGAAGTTCTGCTGCGCCAGGCCGACGCATGCGACGCCGAGCTGGCGCGCGGCGAAACGCGCGGCTGGATGCACGGCTTTCCGCAAGCGATCAAGGACACCTCGCACGCGCAGGGTTTCCCGTCCACGCTCGGCAGCGGCTTGCTCAAAGATGCAGTGGCCACGCAAGACAGCGTGATGACGGCACGCATGAAAGCCTCGGGCTGCATCGTCGTCGGCAAGACCAACATGCCCGAGTTCGGCCTGGGCTCGCACACCTTCAACGAACTCTTCGGCGCCACGCCCAACGCCTGGGACCCCACGCGTTCGGCCGGTGGCAGCAGCGGCGGCGCGGCGGTGGCGCTCGCGCTGCGCCTGCTGCCGGTGGCCGACGGCAGCGACTTCATGGGCTCGCTGCGCAACCCCGCGGGCTGGAACCACGTCTTCGGCATGCGCCCTTCGCAAGGCCGCGTGCCGGCGTGGCCGGTGCAGGACCTGTGGGTCGCGCAACTCGGCAGCGACGGCCCGATGGGCCGCAGCGTGCGCGACGTGGCGCGGTTGCTGCAGGTGCAGGCCGGGTACGATGCGCGCGTGCCGCTGTCGATCCGCGAGCCGCTGGCGCCGTTCAGCGGAGACACCTCATTGCGTGGCCTGCGCGTCGGCTGGCTCGGCGACATCGGTGGGCACCTGGCGGTCGAGGCCGGCATCCTGCCGCTGTGCGAAGCGGCGCTCGCGAAGTTCGAGGCTGAAGGCGCGCTCGTCGAACCGATGTCGCTCGGTTTTTCGCCGGATGCGCTGTGGCAGGCCTGGCTGGTGTGGCGGCGCGCGCTGGTCGCCTCGCGCCTGGCACCCTTCATTGCGAAAGACGGCGCACGGGAACAGATCAAACCCGAAGCGCTGTGGGAATACGACCAGGCGCAAAGCCTGGCCTTCGCGCAGTTCATGGAAGCCAGCGTGGTGCGCTCGGCGTTCCACACCCACATGCTCGGCCGGTTCGAACGCTTCGACGTGCTGGCCTTGCCTTGCGCGCAGGTCTGGCCTTTTCCGCTCGAGCAACGCTGGCCGACACACATCGCCGGCCGCGCGATGGACACCTACCACCGCTGGATGGAAGTGACGCTGTACGCCACCTTCGCCGGCCTGCCCGCGATCAGCATGCCTGCGGGTTTCGATGCCACCGGCCGCTGGCCGATGGGGCTGCAACTGATCGGCGGGCCGCAGGGGGACGCGAAGCTGTTGGAAGTGGCTGCGGCCTATGAAACAACCCAAAGCGCCCTGCTCTCCCGGCGGCCGAACCCCGGCTGAGCCGGCTCAGGTTTCCATCGGCAGGCCGACGTAGTTTTCCGCCAGTGCGGTCGACGCCGCTTTCGACTCCAGCAGGTAGCCGATCTCGGCCTCTTGCAGCTTCTGGCCGAACTCGCCGGTGTCGGGGAAGCGGTGCATCAACGACGTGAACCACCACGAAAATCGCACCGCTTTCCAGACGCGGCGCAGGCAGCGCTCCGAATAGCCGTCGATGCCGGCAGCGCTTTTGTCGCCGTAATACTGCATCAAGGCGCTGGCCAGATAACGCACGTCGGACGCGGCCAGGTTCAGGCCTTTGGCACCGGTGGGCGGCACGATGTGCGCCGCGTCGCCGGCCAGAAACAGCGAACCGAAGCGCATCGGCTCGGCGACAAAACTGCGCAGCGGCGCAATGCTCTTTTCGATCGACGGGCCGGTCACCAGCGTCTCGGCCGCTTCGGGGTCGAGGCGGCGGCGCAGTTCGTCCCAGAACGCGGTGTCGGACCAGTTCTCGACCTTGTCGCCCTGCGAACACTGCACGTAATAACGGCTGCGTGTGTTCGAACGCATGCTGCACAGCGCGAAGCCGCGTTCGTGGTTCGAGTAGATCAACTCGTGCGCGACCGGTGGGGTTTCCGACAGCACGCCGAGCCAGCCGCACGGGTAAACACGCTCGTAGGTCTTCAGCAAGGCCGGCGGTGCGCTCGCCCGGCTCACGCCGTGGTAGCCGTCGCAGCCGGCGATGAAGTCGCACTGCAGTTCGTGGGTCACGCCGCCCTTGCGCCAGGTCACGCGCGGGTTCGGGCCGTCGAAGTCGTGCAGGGCCACGTCTTGTGCTTCGTACACCGTGGGCGTGCCGTCGGCGGACCGCGCTTGCATCAGGTCGCGTGTCACTTCGGTCTGGCCGTAGACCATCACCTGTTTGCCGCCGGTCAGCGCGTGCATGTCGATGCGCTGGCGGGTGTTGCGGAAACCGAGATTGATGCCACCGTGCACCAGGCCTTCGGCATGCATTCGCTCGCTTAAGCCCAGCTGGTCCATCAGCTCGACCGTGCCTTGCTCCAGCACGCCGGCGCGGATGCGCCCCAGCACGTAGTCGCCGCTGCGCTGCTCGATCACCACGGCGTCGATGCCGGCCTGGTGCAGCAGCTGCCCGAGCAGCAGGCCGGAAGGGCCGGCGCCGATGACGGCGACCTGGGTGCGCATGAGGAGTCTCCTGATGGGGTTCGAATCTTGACGCAGCTTAAGTGCAGCGGGCACCGGCCTCAATGGACAGAAGGCGCAAGTCCTTGAACAATTCGAACATGTTGCTCAAGCCCGCACCCTCCGCATGAAGAACCGCCTGCCCGCTTATTCGCTCTATGGCGAGCAGGGCCGCGCTGCCGACATCGAGTGGCTGCACTGCGAGTCGATCACCGAGCGCAGGGCTACACGACTGGGAGATCCGGCCACACCGGCACGAGTTGCTGTACCAGATCCTGTTCATTCGTACCGGCCGGGCCGAGCTGGCGCTGGAAGCGCCGGGCGCGCACGGCGCGCGCGCACTCGACCACGTGCAAGGTTTTCGCGATCTGGTGGAAGCCCGCTTTCGCGAGCAGCCCGCGCTGTCGGTTTGCGCCGCCGAGCTGGGCATCACGAGCACGCAGCTCAACCGCGTCTGCCAGCAGGTGCTGGGGCACGCCGCACTCGGTGTCCTGCACGCCCGGCTGGTGCTCGAAGCGCAGCGCGAACTGGCCTACACGAACCTGAGCGTCAAGCAGATCGCTTTCGACCTGGGCTTCACCGACGCGGGTTACTCCACGCGCTTCTTTCAACGCCGCACCGGCAGCGTACCCACGCTGTGGCGCGCTGGCCGCGTCAGGCGCCGACGCGCGACGCCTTCTTGCGGTCGTGCTCTTTCAGGTGGCGCTTGCGGATGCGGATCGATTTCGGCGTGATCTCGACCAGCTCGTCTTCGGCGATGAACTCGACCGCGTACTCCAGCGTCAGGATGATCGGCGGCGTGATCTTGATCGCGTCTTCTTTGCCCGAGACGCGGAAGTTCGTCAGCTGCTTGCCACGCACCGCGTTGACCACGAGGTCGTTGTCGCGCGCGTGGATGCCGATGATCATGCCTTCGTACAAGGGGTCGCCCGCCTTCACGAACATGCGGCCGCGGTCATCGAGCTTGCCGAGGGAATAGGTCACCGCTTCGCCGTCGTCCTGGCTGATCAACACGCCCTGCTTGCGGCCTTCGATCTCGCCCTTGTAGGCCTCGTAGCTGTCGAAGATGTTGCTGATCAGGCCGGTGCCGCGTGTCAGGTTCAAAAACTCGTTCGAGAAGCCGATCAGGCCCCGTGCCGGGATCTTGTATTCCAGGCGCACGCGGCCCATGCCGTCCGGTTCCATGTTGACGAGCTCGGCGCGGCGTTCGCCGAGCGCCTGCATCACGGCGCCCTGGTGCTGGTCTTCCACGTCGGCGGTGACTTGCTCGATTGGCTCGTGGCGTTCGCCGTTCACTTCATGGAATACGACCCGCGGCTTCGAGACGGCAAGCTCGTAACCTTCACGGCGCATCGTCTCCAGCAGGATGGTCAGGTGCAGTTCGCCGCGGCCCATCACTTCGAAGATGCCGTCTTCGTCGGTCTCGGAAACCCTCAGCGCCACGTTCGACTGCAGCTCGCGGTCGAGCCGGTCCTTGATCTGGCGGCTCGTCACGAACTTGCCTTCGCGGCCCGCCAGCGGCGAGTTGTTGACGCAGAAGTTCATCGTCAGCGTCGGTTCGTCGACCATCAGCATCGGCAACGGCAACGGGTTTTCAATGTCGGTCAGGGTCACGCCGATGCCAATGCCCTCGATGCCGTTGATCAGCACGATGTCGCCTGGGCCAGCCTCGGTCGCCTGCTTGCGCTCCAGGCCTTCGAACTTCAGCACCTGGTTCACACGTGCGTTGAAGGGCGTGCTGTCGGGCCCGCTGAAGACGGCCACGTTCTGCATCGGCTTCAAGGTGCCCTGGTTGACCCGGCCGATGCCGATGCGGCCCACGTAGCTGGAATAGTCGAGCGAGCAAATCTGCAGTTGCAGCGGCGCGTCGGGGCTGCCTTCGTGCGCAGGCACGTGTTCGAGCATCGCGTCGAACAGCGGCGTCAGGTCGACGCCGCCATAGTTGCCGTGCGTGCCCTGCGTCAGCGTGGCCCAGCCGTTCAGGCCCGAGGCGAAGATGACCGGGAAGTCGAGCTGCTTTTCGGTGGCGCCGAGCTTGTCGAACAAGTCGAAGGTGGCGTTGATCACGTAGTCGGGGCGCGCGCCGGGGCGGTCGACCTTGTTGATCACGACGATCGGGTTCAGGCCGAGGGCCAGCGCCTTCTTCGTGACGAAGCGGGTCTGCGGCATCGGGCCTTCGACCGCATCGACCAGCAGCAGCACCGAGTCGACCATCGACAGCACACGTTCCACTTCACCGCCGAAGTCGGCGTGCCCGGGCGTGTCGACGATGTTGATGTGCGTGCCCTTCCACTCGACCGCGCAGTTCTTGGCCAGGATCGTGATGCCCCGTTCCTTTTCAAGGTCGTTGCTGTCCATCACGCGCTCGGCCACCTTCTCGTTTTCGCGGAAGGTTCCGCTCTGGCGCAGCAGCTGGTCGACGAGCGTGGTTTTGCCGTGGTCGACGTGGGCGATGATGGCGATGTTTCTGATCTGACGGGTCATGCGGTTCTCACTTGCTCGCAGGTTGAATGAGGCCCTGCACCTCCAGCGGACTCAGCAGCCGCGTTGAAATCAGTTCACCGGCGGTGATGTGCCCACCGCCGAGAAATGCCTTGGGTTCCGGGCCGTACACGCGGACGTTGGGCGCGTCAGCCAGGTTCAGGCGGCGGCGCACGCCGCTCAGAAAGCGTCCCGCATCTTCCGTGCCGAGGCGCACCAGGGGCCAGTCGGCCAGCAGTGCATCGGCGTCCATCAAGGCAGCGTCGCGTTCTTCTTCGCTCATCGCACCGAGCTGCTCCAGCGTGTGCGCGTCGTTCAGCGACACGGCGCCACTGCCGGTGCGGCGCAGGCCGCTCAGGTGGGCACCACAACCCAGCGCCTCGCCGATGTCTTCGGCAAGCGTGCGGATGTAGGTGCCCTTGGAGCAGCGCACGTCGAGCGTCCAGGTGTCATGGTCGCCGTCGACGATGTCGATGCTGTGAATCGTCACGGCGCGCGCTTCGCGCTCGACTTCGATGCCGGCGCGGGCGTATTCATAGAGCGGTTTGCCGTCGCGCTTGAGCGCGGAATGCATCGGCGGCGTCTGCAGGATCGCTCCGGTGAAACGCGCACACGCCGTTTCAAGATTGGCGCGAGTCACGGCCACTTCACGCTGCTGCAGCACGTCCCCCTCGGCGTCGGCCGTCGTGGTCGTCACACCGAGCTTGAGCGTGGCGCGGTAACTCTTGTCGGCATCGAGGCTGATCTGCGAGAACTTGGTGGCCGCGCCGAAACACAGCGGCAACAAACCGGTCGCCAGCGGATCGAGGGTGCCGGTGTGACCGGCTTTTTCGGCGCGGTACAAACGCTTGGCTTTCTGCAACGCATCGTTGCTCGACAGGCCGAGCGGCTTGTCGAGCAAGAGCACGCCGTGAACGGCGCGCCTGATAACGACCCCCAAGGTCGCCTTCGGCGCCCGCCCCCCCGAGGGGGAGCCGCCCGCCTTGGGGCGGCCCGGCGCCGGGCGGATGCTCGTGCTGGCGTCTGTCATCAGTCTTCTTTCGCCCGGGTCGAGTTCGCCTTGGCGATCAGGGCGCTCAGCTCGAGCGCGCGCTCGGTGGTGCGGTCGAACTTGAAGTGCAGTGTCGGCACGGTGTGGATCTGCAAGCGCTTGAACAAGCCGTTGCGGATGAAACCGGCCGCCTCGTTCAATGCGACCTCGCACTCGGTCGGCTCGCCGACCAGGATCGAGAACAGGATGGTCGCGTGCGCGTAATCGGCCGTGACCTCGACCGCGTTGACCGTCACCATGCCGATGCGTGGGTCCTTCAGATCGCGGATGAGCTCCGCCACGTCGCGCTGAATCTGGTCGGCGACGCGGAAACCGCGGTTCGGGATGGATCGTTTGTGTTTCATACGGACTCTCTAAACGCGAACCCCGCCAGCTTTGCAGAAGGCGGGGTTCGGGGATGAGACCAAAACCGCCTTAAAGGGTTCGTGCCACTTCCTTGACCTCAAAGAACTCCAGGCTGTCGCCTTCCTTGATGTCGTTGTAGTTCTTCAGCTTGATACCGCACTCGAAGCCGCTGGCGACTTCGCGCACATCGTCTTTCAGGCGGCGCACCGATTCGATCTCGCCGGTGTAGACCACCACGTTCTCGCGCAGCAGGCGGAAGCGCGCGCCGCGGCGCACCAGGCCGGCCGTGACCATCGAGCCCGCGACCGTTCCGATCTTGGAGGCCACGAACACGGTGCGAATCTCGGCCGTGCCGATG
>JAYVTD010000282.1:0-17352 GCA_043774765.1 Rhizobacter sp.
TCCGGGCCGCGCCCGGGGTGACGGCTTCACTTCGGTGACAACGTGGCCGCCAAGGCCAGGTACTCGCTCACCGGCACTTCTTCAGCGCGACGCTGTACACTGAATTCACCGGCGAACTGGCGTTCTTCGAGCCAGCGGCCGAGTGTGTGGCGCAGCAGCTTGCGGCGCTGCGAGAACGCGACCCGCACCAGCTCGCCGAGCAGGCCGGCGTCGACACCCGCCACCACCGGCAACGGCAGCATGCGCACGACCGCCGAGTCCACCCGAGGTGGCGGCTCGAAGGCCTCGGGCGGCACCTCAAGCACCGACTCGATCCGGTAGCGCCACTGCAGCATCACGCTCAGGCGCCCGTAGTCCTTGCCGCCCGGCGCGGCCGCCATGCGGTCGACCACTTCCTTCTGCAGCATGAAGTGCTGGTCGATCACGTGCGAGGCGGCACCGAGCAGGTGGAACAGGATCGGCGTGGAGATGTTGTACGGCAGGTTGCCGACGATGCGCAGGCGCTGCCCGGCACTGGCCGCCAGCGCCGTGAAGTCGACCTGCAGCACGTCGGCTTCGATCACCTCGAGCTCGGGCCGCTTGCGCAGCCTGTGCGCCAGGTCGCGGTCGAGTTCGATCACGGTGAGCTTCTGGCAGCGCGCCACCAGCGGGTCGGTCATCGCGCCCAGGCCAGGGCCGATCTCGACCAGCGCCTCGCCCGGCTCGGGGCGAATGGCGTCGACGATCGCGTCGAGCACCGCCCGGTCGGTCAGGAAATGCTGACCGAAGCGCTTGCGCGCTAGGTGTTTGGCCACGCTTACTGCGGCGGCTCGCGCAGCTCGATGTAGGCACGGCCGCGAAGGTCGCGGGTCCACTCGTTGTAGGCGTCTTCGAACTTTTGCTCGCGCAGCACGTTGCGCATCTGCTCGCGCTGCTGTTTGGTGTCGAGCACGGCTTCGCGGCGCTCCAGCACCTGGATCAGGTGCACGCCAAAGCGCGAGATGATGGGGTCGGAAATGCCGTTGATCGGCAGCGCGTTCATCGTGTCCTCGAACTCCGGAACGAGCATGCCGGGCGACGACCAGCCGAGATCACCGCCGCGCACCGCGGAGCCGTCTTCGGAGTTCTCTTGCGCCATCTGCTCGAAGGTCTTCGCGCCGCTGACGATGCGCAGCTTGAACTCGGCCAAGCGCCGGCCCGCCGCTTCCTGCGAGAGTTGCGCCGACGGCCGCAGCAGAATGTGGCGGGCCCGTGTCTGCGGCACCGTGAAGCCCGCACCCAACGCCTGGGTGCGGTCGATCAGCCTTAGCACGTGAAAGCCAGCCCCCGAGCGCAACAGCGTCGGCGCCAACTCGCCCGGCTTGAGCGTCTTCACGAAGTCGACGAACAGGTCGGGAAGCCGGTCGGCTGCGCGCATGCCGATCACGCCGCCCTGGGCCTTGTTGCCGTCTTCGGAAATCTCTCGCGCCACGGCCTCGAACGACTCGCCGGCCTTGACCCGCGCCATCGCCGCTTCGGCGCGGGCCTGGCGCTGGCCGGCCTCGGCCGGGCTCGCGCCTTCGGGCACGGTCACCAGGATCTGCGCGATGTTGAGCTGGACGCCCCCGGCCGCCTGGGCCCGGCGGCGCTCGAGCGCGGCGTCGATTTCGTCGTTGCCGATGCGGATGCGCGCGTTGACCTCGCGCTCGCGCACCCGCTCCATCAGCAACTGGTCGCGCAGGTTGCTGCGGAACGCCGTATAGGCCAGGCCTTGCTCTTGCAGTCGCGCGCGCAACTGCGGCATCGTCATCTGGTTCTGCACCGCCACGTTCAGCGCCGCGCGGTCGAGCTCGGCCTCGTCGAGGCGCTGCCCGGTTTCGCGCGCGTTGGTGACCTGCACCCGCTCGTTGATCAACACGTCGAGCACCTGCTTGCGCAGCTCGTCGGGGGGCGGCAACGGGGTTTTTTCGCGGACCGCCCCTTCGCTGATGCGGGCGATGCGCTGCTGCAGCTCGGCGTTGGTGACGAGTTCCTGGTTGACGACGGCGACGATGTAGTCGGCCGTGCTGGGCGCGACCGGCCTGGCCGGCGCTCGGGCCTGGGTCTGGGTCTGGCCCGGCAGGGCCGCCAAGCCGAGCGCCACGCAGGCCATCCAGCGCGTAACGGCCTGGCGCACTGGGTGCGGGCCGCGGAGGGAAATTTCAGTCATAAGCATTCAATGCGGGCCCCGGAGCACGATCGTCGCGCAGCAATCGGAACCCTGGAATATTGTCCTTCAAGACCTGCAGCGGGTTGGAACCGAGGTTCAGCCGCGACAAGCCCACCAGTTCGAGCTGCACCGACAGGCGCGTGGTCGCTTCGCTGCGCCCGGTCGAGAGCCTGGACGCCACCACCCGGCCGATCCAGCAGCCGGCGTCGTATTCGAGCCCGACCACCGAGTCGATCAGGCGCTTCTCCAAGGTGCTGTAGTTGATGCGGCCCACGCCGTACCAGCTGCCCTGGCAGCTCGCGCCAGTGCCAGCGTTGCTCAGGCTGCCACCGCGGCCGCTCACGCCCGAAGGCAGCGGTCCATAGATCGGCCATTGCCAGCCGAGTTCCACCTGCTCGCTCAAGCCGCGTGTCAGACGGTACGTGGCGCTGAGCGTGCGGTAGGGCCCGGGCGAGTAGCGGGTCGACACGATCGAGCGCGCCAGGCGCTTGCTGTCGGGGCTGTACTGCAGCGAAGCCTCGAGCGACCAGTTCTGCACCAGCGTGGTCGAGCCGAGCAGCAGCACGTCGGAAAAGCGCTGCGTCAGCGGCGGGCCGACACCCGAGAACGGGCCGACCGGCGCGGTGTTGCCAACGGTGTTGGCTTCCTCGGGCGTGACGAGCTGGTCGCGGAACAGGTAACGCTGCGCCAAGCCCAGGCGCAGTATTTCGGCGCCGGTCTCGGGGCTGAGCACGCGCGTGGTCAGGCCGGCGGTGAGCTGGTGCGCGTCGGACACGCGATCGACGCCGGAAAACGCGCTCTCGCTGAAAATCGAATCGAAGTTGAAGTCTTTCGCCGACGAATCGAAGTTCGGCAAACCGGCCTGTTCGCGGAACGGCGTGTTCACGTAGAGCAGGCGCGGCTCCAGCGTCTGGCGCACGCTGCGGCCGAAGAAGCGAGTCTCGCGCTCGAGCACCCAGTTGCTGTCGACACTCAGGGTCGGGATCACGCGCGACGCGCTGGTTCGGCCATCGGCGAGCGGCTGGTCGAGCGAGTACGACGCGGCGTTGAACGACAGCTTGGGCGTGACCGTCCAGCCCGGCGTGGCGAAGGGCCGGCTCACGCTGCCCAGCGCGTGCAGGCGCGAGCCGGTGGCGCGGGCCACGGTCACGGCGTCGGTCGGGTTGGTGAAGCGGTTGTATTCGCCCTCGAAGCCCAGATCGAAGCCGCCGCCCACCCGCTGCACATAACGCGCGCCGACCTGCGGCAGCCGCTCGTAGGGCGCTTCGATGCGGGTGGTGGGGTCGGCGGTCTGCAGCACCTGCCAGCGCTGCACACGCGCGTAGGCGTTCCAGTCGTCGCCGAACGGCCGCGTCAGCTCGAAGTCGGACGCCAGCAGGCGCGGCGTGAGGGTGCCCAGGTCGCGCGGGAAGTCTTTCCAGTAGTCGTTGTCGGAGACGCGCCGCACCCGCAGCTGGGCCCGCAACTCTCCACCGAATTCGCTCTGCTGCGTGCCGTTCAGCGCGTAGCGGCGGGTGTCGGTCAGCCGGTCCAGAGGCAGCAGGTTCAGCCGGACTTCACCTCGGTGGCCCGACTCGAGGTAGCGGAACTCGCTCTCCAGCCCGGCCCCACGGCGTGTACTGAGTGCAGGCGTGAACGTGGCGTCGCGGTTCGGCGCGATGTTCCAGTAGTAGGGGATCGAAAACTGCAGGCCGCTCTTGGTGTCGAGGTCTAGGTTCGGCGGCAGCCAGCCCGACTTGCGGGCATCGGTCAGCGGGAAGCTCAGGCGCGGGGCGGCCAGGATCGGCACACCGTAAAAGCGCAATACCGCGTTGTCGGCGATGCCTTCGTTGTTGCCGAGGTCGATCTGCACCCTGTCCGTCGACAGCAGCCAGGCCGGGTTGCCCGAGCCATCGGCCGGGCAGCTCGTGTAGGTGGCGCGGGAGGCGACGGCGCGCTGCTCGTCGAGAAAGTCGACCCGCTGCGCGGTGCCGCCGGCGCCGATGCGGCCGAAGTGGTAACTAGGGTTCAGGAAAAACCCCTCGAAGCGCTGCACCTTGAGCTGCACTTCGGGCCCACTGTAGATGTTGCCGTCGCGGCTGATGCGCACGTTGCCCTTGCCGATGGCCAGGTCGTCGGGCGCCTGGTAGATCAGGCGGTCGGCGCGGATCACGGTGCCACCGCGGCGGAACTCGGCATTGCCTTCGGCCACGGTGTCGAGATCGGGCCGGCCGCTCAGCGTCTGCGCCTGCAGAATGATCGGCAGCTTGCTCGCCGCCTCACCGCGCGGCGCGGGTTGCAGCGCCGGCGCCTGGCGCAGCTCGATGCCGTCGGGCGCGGGGTCGTCCTGAGCCCGGGCCGGTGCGCACAGCAGCGTCGCCCCGCCGGCCGCCAGTGCAGCGGCCAGCGGCGTGAGGCGCATGCGCGCTGCGGCGTGGGATCGGCGAAGGAGCGACGAGGACAATGGCAACAGACAGTGGGGTGCGCCGTGCGGCACGCGCTGCGGCAGCGCGAATGAGAGGCACCCGGCAGCCTCGACAGCGCCCGCCGCCCGGCAGTGTGGTTTGTAGAATCGATTATCCACGAGGCACCTGCCTGCCTCGCCTGCAAAACGGTTGGTGACATCCCACCGGCCACCGACCCCGGACCTTCGTTTGAGCAACTCTGCTGCTGACCTCATCGTGTGGGCCGACCCGGCCCGCCAACACGCCTTCGACACCTGGCTGCACACCGTGGCACCGGCCCACGGCCTGATCGTGTCGACGCTGCGCAGCGCCTCGGCCGACGCGAGCTTCAGGCGCTACTTCCGCATCGACGCCGGTTCGGGCGCAAGCTTCATCGTGATGGACGCGCCGCCGCCGCTCGAAGACGTGCGGCCGTTCATCAGCGTGGCCGGCCTGTTGCAAGCTGCCGGGCTGAACGCGCCGCGTGTCGTCGAGCAGGATGTCGACCACGGTTTCCTGCTGCTCACCGACCTCGGAGCGCAGCTTTACCTGGGCGTTTTGCAGGCCGCCGTCATCAGCGGCGACATGCCAACGGCCGACACGCTGATGCGTGACGCCACCGCCGCGCTGATCCAGTGGCAACTGCGCGCCGATGCAAGCGGCCTGCCCGCTTACGACGATGCGCTGCTGCGCCGCGAGCTGGCGCTCTTCCCCGAGTGGTGCGTGGCCCGCGAGCTGGGCGTGACTTGGACGACGCAGGAACAGGCGGTGTGGCAAGACGCCTGCGACCTGGTGGTGCAGAGCGCACTCGCGCAGCCCAGCGTGGCGGTGCATCGCGACTACATGCCACGCAACCTGATGGTCTGCACGAAAGACACGAACGGCGCCGGCTCGCCCGGCATCCTCGACTTCCAGGACGCGGTGCGCGGCCCGATCGCCTACGACCTGGCCTCGCTGCTTCGCGACGCCTTCATCTCGTGGGAAGAAGCGCAGGAGCTCGACTGGGCCGTGCGCTACTGGCAAGGAGCGCGCCAGGCCGGGCTGCCGATGCCCGAAGACTTCGGCGAGTTCTGGCGCCAGGTCGAGTGGATGGGCCTGCAGCGCCACCTGAAGGTGCTGGGCATCTTCTGCCGCCTGAAACACCGCGACGGCAAGCCGAAGTACAGCGAAGACCTGCCACGCTTCTTCGCCTACGCGCACAAGGTGTCGGCGCGCTACAACGCGCTGCGGCCGCTCTCTAGGCTGCTCGAGCCCTTGATGGGGGCGGAGCGGGTCGAAGTGTTTCGCTGAACGCCCGGCTCAGCCCGCGAAGCCCAGCGACGCCTGTGCTTCGTCGACCACCTTGGGCGGCGCGCCGCGGCGCTGCGTCTCACAACCGGCGGCCAGCAACCACGGGTCGCGGTCTTCGCCACCGAAGGTCTGCACCAGGAAGTCGACGAAAGCCCGGGTGCGGGCCGGCACGTGCTTGCGCGTGGGCATGCCGGCATAGAGCGTCGTGGTCAGCATGTGCCATTGCGGCAGCACACGTTCGAGCGCGTTTTCGAGCAGCGCGTCTTCGGCCACGAACGACGGCAGGCCGGTGATGCCCATGCCGGCCAGCGCGGCGGCATACATCGTGTCGGTGTGGATGGTGCTGAGCGCCGGGCGCGGCACCGGCAGCGTGACCGTCTCGGCGGCCGAGTCTTCCCCGGCCCAGTCGACGGCATGAAACGTCAGCTCGTGCAGAAAGTTAGGCAACATCGCTTCGTGTTTGGCCAGGTCCCGCGGGTGCTGCGGCCGGCCGTGTTTGTCGAGGTATTCCGGTGAGGCGCAGGCGATCACCTCCGAGCGCGCCAGGCGCCGCGCCACGAAGCTGCCGTCGAGCGGGCGCCGGCCTTCGGTGAGGATGCTAACGTCGAAGTTTTCGTCGACCGTTTCCACCGGGCCGGGGACCGACAGTTCCAAGGTGACGAGCGGGTACAAGGCCCTGAACTTCGGCAGCATCTTGGCGATCTGGTGCACCGCGAACGCCGGGGAGCACAACACGCGCAAATGCCCGCGCGGCTCCGAGGTGGCGGCCGTGGCCAACGCTTCGGCTTCGTCGACTTCGGTCAGGATGTGGCGCACCCGTTCCAGGTAGTTTTCGCCGATGTCGGTGAGCGACAGGCGCCGCGTGGTGCGGTTGATCAGGCGCGCGCCGAGGTGCTCTTCCAGGTCGGCCACGAGACGCGTCACGACCGCCGGCGACAGGTTCAGCTCGCGCGCCGCGCCCGCGAAGCTGCTCTGCTCGATCACCCGGGAAAACACGCGCATGGAGTGGAGTCGGTCCATCTTCAAGCCCTCGTTTGTTTCTCTTTCAGCAATACGCAATTGAAACACAGGTTCTTTATTGATGCATCGGCAATGTCTACAGTTCAACCCATCGATGAGGAAGTCCTCACCGAGGCTGGACAAGACGGTGTTTCAACGCCGCCGGGCCCGGACAAGTTGCTTACCCTTTGATCGAAAGAAATCACCATGAACGCCAAGTTCCTCTTCGCCGCCACCGTCGCGGTTTCCGCTCTCGCCACTTTTGCCAGCAGCACCGTGCTGGCCGACGAAATCAACGCCCCGCTGAGCCGCGCGCAAGTCACTGCGCAACTGGAGCAGGCACGCGCCAACGGCACGCTGCAAACGACCGACTACGACTTCGGCGTGGCGGGCCGCAGCCAAAGCCCGGCGCTGAGCCGCAACGAAGTGGTGGCGACGCTGGCCGCCAGGCCGAACGCACTGCTGGTCAACAGCAGCGCGCGCAGCCGCAGCTACAACCCGTTCGGCGCCGAGCTGCTCCAGGCTTCAACCGTGACCCGCGCAGCGGTCAAGGCCGAAACGCTCGAAGCCGTGGCCAATGGCACGCTGCCGCGCACCGACTACGAATACGACCAAAACCAGGTCGCGCGCCGCGCGGTCGACAAGAACGCCAAGCCGATCCTGGCGCGCCTGTTCCGCAGCAACCAGAGCGGCTCCTGAGTCTTCGCCGCGCCTGACAGGCCGCCTTCGGGCGGCCTTTTTGATGGGACCGTCGAGTGGATGACGCGCGCTTTTTAGCGGGCGGCGAGAATGTCCCGCCATGTTTGCATTCTTCGAAAGTCTGATCCGACCGACCCAGTTGCCCACCGGCTCACCGCCGCCGGGCTTGATCGGCTTTTACTGGCACTTCGTGCGCCAGGCGCGCGGCTTGTACGCCGCGATGTTCGTGACCGGCCTGGCGGTCGCGGCCATCGACACGCTGATCCCGGTCTTCATCGGCCGGCTGGTCACGCTGATGGAAGCGAGCAACCGCGCCGCCGCCTTCCATGCCGCGTTGCCGATGCTGATCGGCATGGCCGCGATCGTCGTGATCGGCCGCCCGCTCACACTGCTGGCCGACAGCCTGGTGCGCAACAACGCGGTCGTGCCCGGCGTGACGAGCCTGATCCGCTGGCAAAGCCACTGGCATGTGGTGCGCCAGAGCTGGCCGTTCTTCCAGAACGACTTCGCCGGCCGCATCGCCAACCGCGTGATGCAGACCAGCAACTCGCTGCGCGAATCGGTGGTCAGCACGATCCGCGCGATCTGGTACATCGGCATCTACGGCCTGAGCGCGCTGCTGCTGATGGCCGTGGCCGACTGGCGCCTGGCCGTGCCCACGCTGCTGTGGTTCAGTGGTTACTGGTTCTTTCTGCGCTACTTCGTGCCACGCATGCGCGATCTGGCCAAGACCAGCTCGGAGCTGCGCTCGCTGGTAATGGGGCGCGTGGTCGACAGCTACACCAACATCCTCACCGTGAAGCTGTTCGCCCGCGCGCGCGACGAAGACGCCTACGTGCGCGAGGTGATCGACGACCACACCGTGGCCATCGCCGCGCACATGCGGCTCATCACGCGCTTCATGGGCACGCTGGCGGTGATGAACGCGATGCTGCTGGTGGCCACCGCCGGCATCGGCATCACGCTGTGGGGCCAGGGCCAGGTGAGCGCCGGGCTCGTGGCCACCGCGCTGCCGCTGGCCTGGCAGATCGCCAACATGGCTGGTTGGGTGAGCTGGGAAGTGACCGGCATCTTCGAGAACGTGGGCGTGGTGCAGGAAGGCATGGAGACGATCGCCGTGCCGCACACGCTGACCGACGTGCCGGGGGCGCGCGAACTTGACGTGCCGCACGGCGAAATCCGCTTCGAGAAGTTGACCTTCACCTATGGCCGCAGCGACGGCAAGCGCGTGCTCGACCAGCTTGAGCTGGTGATCAAACCCGGCGAGCGGGTCGGCCTGGTCGGCCGCTCGGGCGCTGGCAAGTCGACGCTCGTGAACCTGCTGTTGCGCTTTCACGAAGTCGAACAAGGCAGCATCCGCATCGACGGGCAAGACATCGGCCACGTGACGCAAGAGAGCCTGCGCGCGGCCATCGGCATGGTCACGCAAGACACCTCGCTCTTGCACCGCTCCATCGCCGCCAACATCGGCTACGGCCACCCCGACGCCACGCGCGCGCAGATCGAAGCGGCGGCGCGCAAGGCGCAGGCGCACGACTTCATTCTGGAGCTGCACGACTGGAAAGCGCGCACCGGCTACGAAGCGCACGTGGGCGAGCGCGGCGTGAAATTGTCGGGCGGCCAGCGCCAGCGCGTCGCGATCGCACGCGTGGTGCTGAAAGACGCACCGATCCTGGTGCTCGACGAAGCCACCTCGGCGCTCGACAGTGAGGTCGAGCTCGCGATCCAGGACCAGTTGCTCGGCCTGATGGAAGGCAAGACGGTGATCGCGATTGCGCACCGGCTCTCGACCATCGCGCGCATGGACCGGCTGATCGTGCTGGAACAGGGCCGCATCATCGAGCAGGGCACGCACGACGAATTGCTGCACCTGAACGGCCACTACGCGCTGCTGTGGAAACACCAGTCGGGTGGTTTCCTGCCGCAGGACCCGCCGAGTGTGGCGGCCTTGCGCGTGGCCGATGACAGCGCGCCGGTGAACCCCGAGCCGCTCGACGAGATGCTGCACACCGAAGCGCCGGAGACGCCCGACGACAAACTGCCACCGCCGCTGCGGGCCTGAAAGATTCAGCGCCAGGCCGCGACTGAAGCGGCATGCACACAGCTTCAATCCTCGGCGCCGCCGAAGTCATGGCGCTCGCACCCACGTGCGAGCCGCACGCCAACGCGCTCGGTGACATGCGCGGCCGAATGCAACGCAGCGGCGAGTGGCGCGACGGCCAGATGGCCGGGCAGCGCTGGCCGGTCGCCTGCGTGTCGCTCGAGATCACCCAGCGTTGCAACCTCGACTGCACGCTCTGCTATCTGAGCGAATCGTCGGAAGCGGTGCGCGACCTGCCGCTGGAAGAAGTGTTCCGCCGCATCGACCTGATCGTGGCGCACTACGGGCGCGGCACCGACGTGCAGGTCTCGGGCGGCGAACCCACGCTGCGGCGGCGCGCTGAACTCGTGCAGATCGTCGAGCGCATCGCGCAACGCGGCCTGCGTGCATCGCTCTTCACCAACGGCATCAAGGCCAGCCGCGAGTTGCTGACTGTTCTGGCAAAAGCCGGGCTGACCGACGTGGCCTTTCACGTCGACATGACGCAGCTGCGCGCCGGCTTCGAGAGCGAAGCCGCGCTGAACACGCTGCGCACCGACTACATCGAACGCGCGCGTGGCCTCGGGCTGGGCGTGTTCTTCAACACCACCGTGCACGCCGCGAACGCTCACGAGGTACCGATGCTCGCCGCGTACTTCAAGGCGAATGCCGATGTGGTGCGTTTTGTGTCGTTCCAGCTTCAGGCCGAGACCGGCCGCGGCGTGCTGGGCGCGCGCACCGACGCGATCACGAACGACAGTGTGGCGGCCCAGCTCTGCGCCGGCGTGGGCGCCCCGCTGCACTTCAATACGCTGCTTGCCGGGCACCACGACTGCAACCGCAGCGCCGTGCTGCTCGTGATCAACGGCCGGGCCTACGACGCGTTCGACGATCAAAACTTCATCCGGCGTTTCATGCGCGAGACCGCGCTGCTGCAGATCGATCGCGGCACGCAGTGGCGCGCACTGCGCTCGCTGCTGAAAGCCGCGGCGAGCCGCCCGGCGCTGGTACTGGCCACGCTGCATTGGGCGCTCGCGTTCGCCTGGAAAGCCCGGCGTGACCTGATCGCCGCGTGCGGCCGGGTCCACAAGCTCACGCTCTTCACGCACAACTTCATGGACGCCTGCAGCCTCGACCGCGAACGCATCGACGCTTGCGTGTTCATGGCCGTCACGCAGCACGGGCCGATGAGCATGTGCGCCTACAACGCCAAGCGCGACCACTACCTGTTGCAGCCCCTGGCCACCTCGAAAGGTGAATGGCAACCGCTGGCGCCGCAAGTCCAGCCGATCAAGTTCCTCAAGGGCCGGGCCCGCGAAGCCTGGCTGCAGGCACGGCGCGATGTGGCAGGCAAAGCGCCCGCGGAGGCATCTCCGTGAGGCTGCTGCGCGATGTTGTCAGCGTAGCGCTGGCCATGTTCATGCTGGCCGGATGCGCCACCCGCGTGGTGATGCCGAGCGCGCCCACCGCCACGGCGCCGGTCGCGCAAAGCGCTTGGGCCCGGGTACTGGACCGCTTTGTCAATGCGCGCGGCGAAGTCGACTTCTCTGCACTGTCGCAAGACCGCGGCGATCTCGACCTCTATGTGCGTTTTGTGGCCGATACGCCCATCGCCCAGCTCGCGCCCGGTGACGAAAAGCTCGCCCACCTGATCAACGCCTACAACGCGCTGTCGATGTTCAACGTGATCGAGAGTGGCATTCCGGCGACCCATGCAGGGCTGAACAAGATCATCTTCTTCTTGAATCGAAAGCTGCGGATCGGTGGCGAGGAACGCTCGCTCTACAGCTTCGAGAACGATCTGATCCGCCCCTTCACCCGTGGCATCGGCGAACCGCGTGTGCACTTCGCGTTGAACTGCAGCGCCCTGGCCTGCCCGACCTTGCCACGCACGCCGTTCACGGCCGCGGCATTGCAGGAACAACTTGCCCGCGAGACCGTCGGTTTTTTTGCGAGGCCCGAAAACCACCGCGTCGACCACGCGGCGCGCACCGTCTGGCTGAGTGAGATTCTCAAGTTCTACACCGAAGACTTCGTACCCGCGCACGGCCAGAGCCTGATCGTGTACACGAACCGCTTCGTCCCCGAACCGGTGCCCCTCGACTACCGCGTGCGCTTCACGCCTTACGACTGGACCGTGGCCAACAGCCGGCGCTGAGCGGCCCGCAGGGACCGGGGACAATAGCGGCAAGATCCCGCTTCCCCGCCCCATGCTGCGAATCACCGAACTGCGCCTGCCGCTGAACCACGCCGAGAGCGTGCTGCGCCCGGCCATCGTTGCGCGCCTGGGCATCAGCGACACCACGTTAAAGAATTTCAGCGTCTTCAAGCGCAGTTACGACGCGCGCAAGAAGAGCGCGGTGGTGCTGATCTACAGCGTCGATTGCGAGCTGGCCGACGAAGCCGGGGTGCTCAAGAGGCTCGAAGGCCAGCCCCACATCCGGCCCACGCCCGACACGGCTTACCACTTCATCGGCCACGCCCCGGCCAGCAGCCTGGCGGGGCCGCGCCCGCTGGTCGTGGGGTTCGGGCCGTGTGGCATCTTCGCCGCGCTGATCCTGGCGCAGATGGGCTTGCGACCGATCGTGCTGGAGCGTGGCAAGCAGGTGCGCGAGCGCACCAGGGACACCTGGGGCCTGTGGCGCAAAGGCGTGCTCGACCCGGAGTCGAATGTGCAGTTCGGCGAAGGCGGCGCCGGCACGTTTTCAGACGGCAAACTGTGGAGCCAGATCAGCGACCCGCGCCACCTCACGCGCAAGGTGCTCTCAGAGTTCGTAAAGGCCGGTGCGCCGGAAGAAATCCTGTTCGTCGCCAAGCCGCACATCGGCACCTTCCGGCTCGTCGGCGTAGTCGAGAAGATGCGGGCAGAGATCGAAGCCCTCGGTGGTGAAGTGCGTTTCGAACAGCGCGTGACCGACGTGCTGATCGAAGCCGGCCAGATCCGCGGCGTGACCCTCGCCAGCGGCGAACAGATCAGCACCGACCACGTGGTGCTGGCGCTCGGCCACAGCGCACGCGACACCTTCGCGATGCTGCACGAACGTGGTGTGTTCATGGAGGCCAAGCCGTATTCGATCGGCTTTCGGATCGAGCACCCGCAAAGCATCATCGACGCGGCGCGCTTCGGGCCGAACGCCGGCAACCCGATCCTCGGCGCGGCCGACTACAAACTGGTGCACCACGCGAAAAACGGCCGCTCGGTCTACAGCTTCTGCATGTGCCCGGGCGGCACGGTGGTGGCCGCGACCTCGGAGCCGGGGCGTGTGGTCACCAACGGCATGAGCCAGTACTCGCGCAACGAACGCAACGCGAACGCCGGCATCGTCGTCGGCATCACGCCGCAGGACTACCGGCAGGACGGTCGCGCCGACGGCACGGTGAACCCGCTCGACGGCATCGCGTTCCAGCGCCACTGGGAGTCACGCGCTTTCGAACTTGGCGGCGAAAACTACGAAGCGCCGGGGCAACTCGTCGGCGACTTCATCAAGGGCCAGAAGTCGGCTGCGTTAGGCAGCGTGCTGCCGTCGTACACACCGGGCGTGCGGCTCACCGACCTGGGTGAGCGCGGCAACAGCAGCCTGCCCGGCTACGCGATCGCCGCGCTGCGCGAAGCGCTGCCCGCGTTCGAACGCCAGATCAAGGGCTTTTCGATGCCCGATGCGGTGCTCACGGGTGTGGAGACGCGCACCTCCTCGCCGCTGCGCATCACCCGTGGCCGCGACCACCAGAGCCTGAACGTGAAAGGCCTGTACCCGGCCGGCGAAGGCGCGGGTTATGCGGGCGGGATCATGTCGGCCGGCGTCGACGGCATCGAGGTCGCCGAGGCGCTCGCGCGTTCGATGCTCGGCCTGGCAGCCGAGACGCTCTGAAGCGGATCAACCGAACTGCAAGCAACGCATGCTCAGCGTGCCTGAGTCAGACGCCGCAAAGCTCGTCTTCGCCACTTCGTTCGGCCCCGCCGCACCGAGAACGTAGAGCACTGGATTGCGCCCTTCAAGCGCAGGCCGCCATCACCTGCGCCACCGCCGCCGTGAGCTTCTTGCCATACGGTACGTGCAGAAATTCGTTCGGCCCGTGCGCGTTGCTCTTCGGCCCGAGCACGCCGCAGACCATCATCTGCGCCGCCGGGAAACTCTTCTGCAGCATGCTCATCAGCGGGATCGTGCCGCCCTGGCCGATGTAGCCGCAGGGCGCGCCGAAGTGGGCTTGCGAAGCGCTGTTGAGCGCGTCTTCCAGCCACGGCGACAGGCTCGGCGCGTTCCAGCCGGTGGCGCCGAAAGCGCCGGCGCGACCGTCGGGCTCGAACGTGACTTTCGCGTTGTAGGGCGCGTTGTCTTCGAGCAGCGCCTTGAGCTGCAACGCAGCGCCGCTGCCTTCGATCAGCGGCGGCAGGCGCAGGCTCAGCTTGAATGCGGTGTAGGGGCGCAGCACGTTGCCGGCGTTCTTGAGCTCGGGGAAGCCGTCGGCGCCGGTCACGCTCAGCGTCGGCTTCCAGGTGCGGTTGAGCAGCGCCTGCAGTGGGTCGGTGGTGGTCGGCAGCGTGGCACCGCCATCGGCACCGCAGGCCCACGGGAAACGCTTCCAGACTTCGTTGCCGAGGATCTGCGCCGTGGCCCGCGTCTGCTCGACGCGGTCGGCCGGGATCTCGCAGTGAAAACTCTGCGGCAGCAGCTCGCCCGTCTTGCTGTCTTCGAGCCGGTCGAGCACCTGGCGCAGGATGCGAAAGCTCGACGGCACCAGACCGCTCGAATCGCCCGAGTGCACACCTTCGGTCAGGATCTCGACCTTCAACACGCCGCTGACCATGCCGCGCAGGCTGGTCGTTAGCCAGAGCTGGTCGTAGTTGCCGGCGCCGCTGTCCAGGCACACCACCAGGCTCACATTGCCCAGGCGCGGCTTGAGCGCGTCGATGTAAGCCGGCAGGTCGAACGAGCCGCTTTCTTCGCAGCTTTCGATGATGCCGACGCAGCGCGGGCGCGCAATGCCGAGCTTGTCGAGCGCCATGATCGCAGTGAGCGACGCGTAGACCGCGTAGCCATCGTCGGCGCCGCCGCGGCCGTAGAGCAGGCCGTCGACATACTTCGGCGTCCACGGCCCGAGGTCGTTGCGCCAGCCGTTGAACTCGGGTTGTTTGTCGAGGTGGCCGTAGAGGCAGATGGTGTCGGTGCTGCCCACCTTGGTGGCCGGCACCTCGAAGAAGATCACCGGCGTGCGGCCTTCGATGCGCACCACTTCGAGCGTCAGGCCCGCCACCTTCTTGCTCTCGAACCAGCTTGCGGCATCACGGATCACTTTTTCGATGTAGCCGTTGGCAGCCCAGTCGGCATCGAACATCGGGCTCTTGGCCGGGATCGTGATGTAGCTGGTGACGAGTGGAACGATCTCTTCGTCCCAGGTCTTGGCGGCAAACGCGGCCAGCGCGCTGGCTTCATCGGGTTGCACGGGTTGCAGCGGGTCGCGGGCGTTCATGGGCTTGCTCTCCTTCGGTCGGGCCGGGAGGCCAGTTTAAGACTTCGGGTGATGGCCGTTGTCGTCAGGGCCTGCCGTGGCGCGCAAGCCAGCCACCGAGCACGGCAAACACCTCGGCCTGCTCGGGCTCGTTGAAGATCTCGTGATAGAGCGACTTGAACTCCTGCACCGTGAGCAGCGCCTTGGGCGCTGCCGCAGCCAGCGCCGCGCTGCCGGCCGGCGCAACACAGCGGTCACTGCCGGCGTAGAGCAGCAGCACCGGCACCGGCCACTCGGCCGCATTGGCGCGCACCCATTCACCCGCGACGACGATGAAACGCGCCAGCCGCGGCGTGATGCGGTCGTGCACCAGCGGGTCGGCCATGTAGGCGCCAACCACCGCGGCATCGCGCGAGATCCAGGTCGGCTTCAGGCCGTTGCTTAAGCCCAGGTTCGGCGCCAGCGGGCCCAGCACCGAGAGCAGGAATTTTTGCCATGCGCTGGTGCCGGCATCCAGAGCGGGCGAAGACAACACCACGGCATCGACCGGCCGCGCCCACGCTGGCGCACCGGGCGCCGCCGCCCCTGCGACAAAACGAGCGGCGACCAGCCCGCCCATGCTGTGGCCGAGCAGGACCAGCGGGCCGGGGTGCTTGGCGCGCACTGAATCGATCATCGATGCCAGGTCATTCAACAGGTCTTCGCTGTGGTGCAGCTCGCCGCGCGCACCTTCGCTGCCGCCGTGGCCGCGCTGGTCGTAACCCACGGCCGACCAGCCCCAGGCATTCAGTTGCGCCGCCACGTGCACATAACGGCCGATGTGTTCGCCAAGGCCGTGCACGATCAGCACGGTGCCGCGCGGGTTGTTCACAGGCCATTCGCGAACGTGGAGTTGCAGGCCATCGGCGGTGGTGAGGGTCGGACGCATCGGCGCGAGTGTAGGGACAGGCCGGTGAATCTGCATGACAGGGCTTGCCCGGTGGTCGGTTCCGACCCACTTGCGGCACAGTAGTGCACTCGAAATTTTGCGGCATGCGCACCCATTCCACATGAACGACTTCTTCACGCTGAGCACGAATGCCGGCATCGCCCACCTGCAGCTCAACCGCCCGGAGCGCCTGAACACGATGGCGCCACCGTTCTTCCCGGCCTTGCGCGATGCGGTGCGTGCGCTGCACGACGCCGGCGAAGCGCGCGCGCTCGTGATCTCGTCGACCGGCAAGCACTTTTGCGCCGGCATGGCGCTCGACGTGTTTGGCGGCGACGACGCGTTTCTCGTCGCCGACACGGCACGCGCACGGCTCGGCTTTCAGGACATGCTGCGCAAGCTGATCGACTGCTTCAGCGCGCTCGACGAAGCGCACTTCCCCGTCATCTGCGCGATCCAGGGCGGATGCATCGGCGGTGCGCTCGACCTGGCCACGGCCTGCGACATCCGCCTTTGCGCGGCCGACGCGTTTTTCACCGTGCAGGAGATCCACATCGGCATGATGGCCGACCTGGGTGTGCTGCAGCGGTTGATGAAGATCGTGCCTCAGGGCGTGGCGCGCGAGATGGCCTACACGGGCGATCGCATGGGCTCGGAACGCGCGCTCGCGGTCGGCCTGGTCAACGCGGTCTTGCCCGATGCACAAACCCTGCTCACCCACGCGTTGCAGCTCGCGCACAACATCGCCGCCAAGTCACCACTGGCGATCGCTGGCAGCAAGCTCGCGCTCAACCACGCACGCGATCACGGCACCGCGTCGGCCTTGCAACAGATGACGCTGCTGCAAAGTGCGATCTTCGACAGCGCCGAGATGGCAACGGCCATCGACGCCTGGAAGAAGAAGGCCGTGGCCGAGTTCCCTGCGCTGCTGCCGGCGGCCAAGCTCTGAGGAAAGCGCGCCTCAGAGGCTGAGAGTTTTTTGAGCGTGCCCGAGCAGCGCGTCAAAAGGCGTTCGATCTAGGCGCACAAGCACAGCCATAGCTCAGGCTATGGCGCGCATTTGCAACGACGAGCGAGCGTCTTTTGGCGTGATGAGCGGGCATGATTGAAAGACTCTCAGCCTCTCAGGTGCCGGCGCGCGCCGGCTCCGACCAGCCGCCGCCCAGCACCTTGTACAGCGTCACCAGGTTCTGCGCCTGCAGCGTCTGCACCTGCACGCTCGCCTGCTGCGCAGCGAACAGATTGCGCTGCGCGTCGAGCACGTCGAGGTAACTCGACGCACCGTTGCGGTAGCGCAGGTCGGCCAGTTTGTAGCTCA